>CAZZEY010000033.1:0-9936 GCA_964653445.1 uncultured Syntrophaceticus sp.
ATTTGGAGCTGCCTTTTCCATCCAAAGAACTGCCTGATCAGCAAAGGTGGTGACAGTAAGTGGCAGAAAATTTACGTGATATTAAAAGGCGTATCCGGAGCATTAAAAATACTGAACAGATCACCAAAGCAATGGAAATGGTGGCGGCAGCCCGTCTGCGTAAAGCCCAAGCGAGGGTGGAACAGGCCCGTCCCTATACTGTGGAAATTGATGGCCTGATCAAAAGGGTAGCCGGCGCGTTTAGTGATCTGACTCACCCACTTTTTCTTTCCAGAGAACGACACCAGGTAGGCTATGTTGTATTTACCTCGGACCGGGGTTTGTGTGGCGCATATAACAGCCATGTAATTCGCAGAGCTGAAGTGGAGATGGCTCAGGAGGAAGAAGCAGGGGTAATTGTTATCGGCAGAAAGGGTAGGGATTATTTCCGCAGTAGGGACTACAATATTCTGGCTGAGTTCTTAGCCCTTGGTGAGAAGCCTGCAGTGGACCAGGCCAGGGGAATTGCCCGTACCCTTGTTGATCTTTATGTGGGAAATATTGTTGATGAGGTAAACCTTGTTTATACAGAGTTTATTACTACAGGAAGGCAGCAGCCTGTGGTTTATAAGCTTCTGCCCCTTTCCCAGCCTTCAGCAGACGATGGGGAAGAAAATGATACCCAACTTGATTATATTATTGAACCCAGCCCAAAAGATGTTCTGGCAATGCTTTTGCCCCGCTTTATTGAAGGTGAAGTATTCCGCGCCATTTTAGAGAGCAAGGCAAGTGAGGAAGCGGCACGGATGATTGCCATGAGCAGCGCCACTGATAACGCTGGGGAAATGATTGAGCAGCTGACACTTCTTGGCAATAAGCTGCGCCAGGCAGCTATCACCAGTGAGATCGCTGAGATTGTCGGTGGAGCAGATGCTTTGAAAGGATGAAGGAGGTAATAGTGTGGAAGCGCGTAACTATGGCACAGTTGTCCAGGTTATTGGCCCAGTAGTGGATATTGAATTTCCCCCAGGCCAACTCCCGGACCTGTATAACGCCATTATCATTGATAGCGAAGATCAAAGTGATGAAGTTAAAGCTACAACAACCCAGAAAATTAATGTCACTTTGGAAGCGATGCAGCACCTGGGCAACAACACCGCCCGGTGTGTAGCCATGTCCTCTACAGATGGAATCAGGCGCGGTATGAAAGCTTTGGATACTAAATCCCCCATCAAAATGCCGGTCGGAAGAAACACTTTGGGAAGAATATTTAATGTGCTTGGAGAGGCCATCGACGGAAAAGGACCGGTGGAGACAGATGAACAATACCCCATTCACCGTCCAGCTCCTCCGGTTATAGAGCAGCGTCCCGCTCGTGAGATTTTGGAGACAGGGATCAAGGTCATTGACCTATTGGCCCCATTTGCTAAGGGAGGCAAGATCGGGCTTTTCGGTGGTGCCGGTGTAGGCAAAACTGTTATTATTCAGGAACTGATACGCAACATCGCCTATGAGCACGGTGGTTTTTCCGTATTCTGTGGTGTGGGTGAGCGCACGAGAGAGGGTAATGACCTCTACCTGGAAATGAGCGAGTCGGGAGTTATTGAGAAGTGTGCCATGGTTTTCGGGCAGATGAATGAGCCGCCAGGAGCTCGTCTGAGAGTGGGGCTATCGGGGCTTACAATTGCGGAATATTTCCGTGATGTAGAAGGTCAGGATGTGCTGATCTTTATCGATAACATATTCCGCTTTACCCAGGCAGGTTCTGAGGTTTCCGCACTGTTAGGGAGAATGCCTTCAGCTGTAGGTTATCAGCCGACACTGGCTACAGATATGGGACTGCTGCAGGAGCGCATTACTTCTACACGCAAAGGTTCTATTACATCTGTGCAGGCTGTTTATGTTCCTGCTGATGACCTGACGGACCCGGCACCTGCTACAACCTTTGCCCACTTGGATGGGACTGTGGTTCTCTCCCGTCAGATTGCTGAACTAGGTCTTTACCCTGCAGTGGACCCCCTGGATTCCACCTCCAGGATTTTAGACCCGACTATTGTTGGGGAGGAGCACTATAATGTTGCCAGGGGTGTGCAAAGTGTTTTGCAGCGTTACAAGGATTTACAGGATATTATTGCCATTCTAGGTATGGATGAGCTTTCTGAAGAGGACAAAGCTACTGTGGCAAGGGCGCGCAAGATTCAGCGTTTCCTATCACAGCCATTCTTTGTCGCTGAGGCCTTTACAGGGCGATCTGGAGTGTATGTACCTGTGAAAGAAACAGTCCGGGGTTTCAAAGAGATTTTAGAAGGCCGCCATGATGAGATATCAGAGCAGTGCTTTATCTACGCCAGTACCATTGACGAAGTTGTGGCACGGGCTCGGGAAATGGAGGCTGCAAGTTAAGTGGCTGAACAGGCTAAAACAAAATGGAACACCTTTAACCTGGAGATTATCACCCCGGAACAGGTTGTTGTTAAAGAGGAAGTTGAAGGGGTGGTTGTACCATCGAAGGATGGCTTACTGGGAATTCTGCGCAATCATGCTCCTTTTATCGGCTCTCTGGATATCGGTGTGATTAAATACCTCAAAGAGGGAAAATCACAGTATGTTGCCTGTAATACTGGCCTTTTTGAGATGAGCGGTAACATTCTACGGGTCCTGCCTGATACAGCTGAGCGCGGTAAGAATATCGATGTGGACCGTGCGCTGGAGGCCCGGAAACGGGCTGAGCAGCGGCTCAAGCAGAAGAACCAGGAGATCGACCACCTGAGGGCTGAACTTGCCCTTAAACGCTCCCTTGCTCGTATACGTGCAGCAGAATCCGCTGGCATGTCTAAATAAGGATCCTGCTCAAACTTTATGTGGTTTGATCAAAAACCTGGGAGGGGGATCCCAGGTTTTTATCTTTTATTATGCTATCCCATTTGTCGCAGTTTGAGGACAGTTCGTCTGTGTGAAAATAGTTTGTAATTGAATTTGCTCAAAGGAGTAAGATTTTTCAGTGAATACCCAATTGCTTTCTTCCCTATGGGAGTTTTTCTATGCACGTGGCGGTGAGCTCGGCGGTATTGTGGGGCTTTCTCTGCTGGTCTCCGGCAGTGCTGTAATCATCGGTGCATTGCTGGGTGTTCCCTTGGGAGCTTTCCTGGGATTAAGGAGATTTCCCGGAAGATCCTTTATAGTGCGGATTATATATACATTGATGAGTCTACCTCCTGTACTGGCTGGGCTGCTGGTTTATTTGGTTTTTGCCCGTACTGGGCCATTAGGGTTTTTGGATATCTTATTTACACCTCCTGTGATGGTGGTAGCCCAGGTACTTTTGGCTACTCCGATTATCACCGCTCTCTCAACTGCCGCTATTTCCGCCAAGGAGAAGCTTTCCATGGATACCGCCAGAACACTTGGTGCCAGTGAGAGACAGGCGGCTTGGATGGTAATCAAAGAGGCGAGGACCGGGATTGTAGCCGGTATCATGACGGGCTTTGGCCGTGCATTTGGTGAAGTAGGTGCTGTGATGATGGTGGGAGGCAATGTGCGCTACCAGACCAGGGTATTGACCACCTCCATCGTCTTGGAAACACGGCAGGGCAATTATGAGTTTGCTGTAGCTTTGGGCCTGATTTTGCTAGCGCTTTCCTTTGTGGTCAGCAGTATTCTGCTACATCTTGAAGATTCCAAAATGGGATAACAATAGGGGAGTAACAATATGCCAGAACTGCTTTTTGAACTAAAAGGTGTTGTAAAAGAATATGATGGCAAATCGGTGCTGCAGGTGCCGGAGTTGAAATTGAAGGAGAACATGATTTATGCTATTCTCGGGCCTAATGGGGCTGGGAAAAGCACTCTTTTAAGGCTGCTCAATATGCTGGAGGAGCCTACCACTGGTAGGATCATTTTCCAGGGGGTGGATACAGGCAAAGCCGGAGAATCCGCACTCATCAGATTGCGCCGTCAGATGTGTATGGTTTTCCAGAACACCTATATGTTCAATACCAGTGTTTATCAGAATGTAGCCTATGGGCTCCAGCTGCGCGGCATAAAAGGAGCGGAATTGGACTCAAGGGTAAAGGATGCACTTTCCTTTGTTGGCCTGAGTGATTTTGGTTCACGAAGAGCCTTGAAACTCTCTGGGGGGGAAACCCAACGGGTTGCCCTGGCCCGGGCGGTAGCGATACAACCGCGGGTGCTGCTGTTGGATGAACCGACTGCCAACCTGGATCCTGACAGTGTTGCATTGATCGAAAGGCTGGTAAAAAGGATCCATGAAACAACTGGTGCCACCGTATTGATCATCACCCATAACCTTTTCCAGGCGCGGCGGCTGGCGGATGAAGCTGTTCTGCTTTATGATGGCCATATAATTGAAAAATCACCTGTTGAGCAGATCTTTACCAATCCTCATTCAGAAATTACCCGTCGTTTTATTTCAGGAACAATGGTGTATTAGGGAGAGCCGGTGACAATTAAGGAGTGAAGTGATTTGGCCAACAGCCACGATAGTTCACCCCAAATCGACCAGGAACAGGAAAAAAGTTTGATTGGTGAACTTTCTGGTTCCATAGGGGATTTGGGTACTTTTCTTCCCTATGTGCTGGGAGCTATAGCTGTGGCCAAGCTCAATCCTGCCAGCATTTTCGCCGGATTTGGACTTTTTTATATTTTTTGCGGCTGGTTTTACAGAATCCCGATGGCGGTTCAGCCTATGAAGGCGGCTTCAGCAGCTGTTCTAGCCTATGGACTCACACCTGGAGAAATGGCAGCTGGAGGTATCCTCATTGGTTTAATACTGCTGGTGCTTGGTCTGACCGGTGTTATGAACATCATTTCCCGTATTACTCCACAGGGAGTGATCAGCGGCATACAGGTGGGATTTGGATTGTCACTGGCAATTTTGGGCCTTAATATGGTTGGCAAACAGCCCCTACTGGGTTGGTCACTCCTGATTCTAATGCTGCTTCTGATTAAAAACAAGCGCTTTCCCGCTGCACTGGTGGTGGTGCTGCTGGGGTCAGTGCTGAATTTTCTATTGCAGCCAGGGTTGGCTTTTCCGGAGATCAATTTAGGAGTACACTTTCCTGCTCTGGTTTTGCCCAGTGCAGCAGATCTCAACAAGGCCTTATTTATGCTGGTTCTACCGCAGTTACCCTTGACTTTAACCAATGCTGTTTTAGTGACCACAGCCCTCTCACATGAACTTTTTAAAGATCGGGCGGCCAGGGTCAGTGATCGGAACCTCTGTTTGACCATGGGAGTGGCAAACCTTCTGGCAGCACCCTTCGGGGGATATATGATGTGCCATGGGAGTGGTGGGGTCGCGGCCCATTACCGCTTCGGCGGCAGAAGTCAATATACTGCATATTTTATCGGGCTATTACTGCTGGTTGTTGGTTTGCTTTTTGGAAGTGATGGTGCTAGCATTTTTGCCCTGATCCCTGATGCCGCTCTTGGCTGCCTGCTTTTTTACAGCGGTGTGGACCTGGCCATGGCCGCCCGGAAAAATGGGGAACAAACTAACTATTTTGTGATTTTGGCTGTTGCTGCTTTAACCCTGGCCGTCAACCCGGCTGTTGGTTTTATTGCAGGGCTGATTCTGGCTAAGGGAATTGAGAGAAGATGGTTCCAAATCTAGCTTGTTCCCATGTCTGCTGTTTTAAATAAGGTTTTGGATGGGGATGATAGAAATCTGATCCCCTGGGTTTATAGGTTGATGGCCCGCGGCAAGATCGATTAGGCAATTGCAGTTCGCTAAAGACCGCCTCATGCTTGATTTCTGCCCAGGGAGCACAGCAGTTCTGAAGCCCTGGGTACCGTATAGTGTGTACCCTAAAAGGAATCGGCGGGGTCCCCCCTTTTTAGGAAAGCCGCTGGTGGCTATCGCAGGAATATGGTGTAGTTCTGCGGCTTGTCCCTGTAGGGTACACAGCACAGGATAAACCAGCAGATGGTAGCCAACAAAACAGGCCATCGGGTTGCCGGAAAGCATAATCACCAGTTTGCCTTCCTTAACACCTGCACAGGTGTGACCGCCCGGTTTGACACGATACCCCAGAAAGAGCGGCTGGATGCCCGCTTCCTCCAGTAGGGCTCTGGCACGGTCATTGCTTCCTGATGCGGTGCCTCCGATCGTAATGACCAGATCAGCCTGTTCAAACTGGGCTTTCAGTTCCTTGGCGGCAGAGTTCCTTAAAACCGCCATTTTTTCTACACAACCTCCATGGATGGTTACCAGTGAGGCTAAAAGGGGCCCATTGCTGTCCCACACCAGACCGGGTGCAGGTTCTTGGTCACAGGGTATAATCTCGTTTCCCAGACTCACAATAGCCACCCTGGGAATACGCAGCACAGAAATCTCCCTGAAGCCATATGAGGTCAGAATGGCGATCAATCCAGGGGTGATTTTAGTGCCCTGCCTGGCGATAACTGTGCCGGATCTAAAATCTTCCCCCTGTTCACGAATGTTGTTGACCTGAGGGTTAATCTTCTTGATAGAAACAAAATCTCTATCAGTCTCTACATCCTCCTGGCGGACAACCACAGTTGTACCTGGTGGGATATGACCGCCGGTTACTACACCTGCCGTCTCCCCTTGTTTTAAAGTGAATGCAGGAACCTCACCAGGTTCAAGATACTTTTTGATAAAAAATCTATCACCATTATCCTGGGAAAGAGCAAACCCATCCATTGCTGCCTGCCTGTAGGGTGGCAGGTCATGGGGAGCGATGATATCTGATGCAAGAATTCTCCCCACAGAGTGTACCGGTGATATAAGCTCACTTTCTAAAGGTTTTATTTGTTTAAGGAGAACCTGGCAGGCCTCCTCTAAAGATATATTCTCAAACATTTGGTTTCTCCTTATAGGTAAAAGCCATTCCAGGGTGCGGAAAAGCTAGATCGCTTTCCGCACCATTTAGGATATGGCTGTGATTTTTTAAGACTAGATCTTTTCCAACTGCACAGCACAGACCTTGTATTCACCGGTTTTAGTGATGGGGTCCACTGCATCACTGGTAAGATCATTGGTGGGGCTCCCACTGTAGTGGAATGACATCCATATGACACCAGGCGGCACCCGGTCGGTTATCTGAACCTTTGTAATGACTTCACCACGCCGGGATGTTACCTTAACCTGGTCACCTGTAGTAACTCCCAGTCGGGAAGCATCATCAGGGTTGACCTCCGCATATTCCTCATTCCACATGCTTTGGATACCTGCTGAATAAGGTGTTGTTACATTATAGTGGAACAGAATTCTTCCGGTAGAGAGCAAATAGGGGTATTCCTCACAGGGCATTTCTGCAGGTGGTACATGGTCGATCCCCTGGAATAATCCCTTACCCCTAGTGAAGGCACTGCTGTGTAGATAAGCTGTCCCTTGATGATCAGGTGTAGGGCACGGCCACTGGAGACCCTGCTTATCGATGCGGGGATAGCTCATCCCCTGATAAGAAGGTGTCAGAGAGGCCATTTCATTAAAGATTTCCTCTGCTGAATTATAGTTCATGGAAAAGCCCATTCTAGAGCTCATCTCCATGATGGTCTGCCAGTTGGTGCGGCCGGGGAGCGCTTCAATTGCTTTGCGGACCCGTTGGACACGCCGCTCTGTGTTGGTAAAGGTACCATCGGTTTCTGCAAAACTAGCTGCGGGGAGCACCACATCGGCATATTCAGCGGTTTCGGTAAGGAACAGCTCATGCACTACAAGAAATTCCAGTTTCTCTAAGCCTGATTTGATGTGGTTGGCATTGGGGTCAGTGAGCACCGGGTTTTCACCCAGGATATACATGGCTTTAATCTCTCCGGAGTTGGCCTGATCAAACATCTCCGGGATCATCAACCCTACCTCATCAGACAGTGAAACTCCCCAGGCTTTTTCAAACTTTTCCCTTACAGCAGGATCTGTTACCTTTTGATAGCCAGGGTAGACATTGGGGAGAGCGCCCATATCACAGGCACCCTGCACATTATTCTGTCCACGCAGGGGATTCACACCTGTGCTTTCCCGGCCGATGTGTCCGGTGAGCATAGCTAGGTTGGCGATGCTCATTACATTATTGGTTCCACAGATGTGTTCTGTGATCCCCAGTGTATAGAACAGTCCTGCCTTATCGGTTTTAGCATACAGCCGGGCTGCTGCATAAATGTCTTCAACTGGTACCCCGCAGAGCTCTGAGGCGTATTCAGGTGTGTACTTTTCTACAGCTTGTTTCAAGGATTCAAAGTTTTCTGTGCGTTCCTCAATAAACCTCTTATCATAGAGGTCTTCTTTGATGATAATATGCATTATACTGTTCAAAAGCGGGATATCAGTCCCCGGGTTGATCCGCAGCCAATAATCAGCCTCTTCAGCCAGTTCGGTACGCCGCGGGTCTACAACAATCAGTTTAGCGCCTGCCCTCCGGGCCTGTTTCATTTTGTAACCGATCACCGGATGGGCTTCTGTGGTATTGGTTCCTATCAGAAATAAAAGTTCGGCCCCTAGTATTTCATTAATAGAGTTGGTCATCGCGCCACTGCCAAATGATGTGGCCAGACCGGCCACTGTGGGCGCGTGTCAGGTACGGGCACAGTGGTCAACATTATTTGTGCCCATCACCGTCCTAACGAATTTTTGCACCAGGTAGTTTTCTTCATTGGTACACCTAGCAGAACTCAATGCTGCAAAAGATTTTCCCCCATACTTTTCCTTTATTTCCCCCAACCGGGTTGCTATGGTATCAAAGGCCTCATCCCATGAAACCGGTACAAATTTTCCATCCACTTTAACCAAAGGTGTTGTCAGCCTCTTGTCGCTGTACACAAAATCCCAACCGAAACGGCCCTTAATGCAGAGTTGTTTTCCATTGACTGCGCCGTCTGACTTAGATGCCACCCCTGCAATCTTACCATCCTTCACCATTAGGTCGAAGGTGCAGCCGGTGCCGCAGAAGGGGCAGGTGGTTGTGACCCTTTTGTATTCCCATCGGCGTCCTTTGCCCTGCATCTGTTTTTCAGTCAAAGCTCCGGTAGGGCAGACCGAAACGCAGTTGCCGCAGTAAACACAGTCTGACTCAACTAAAGGAGTATCTCCAAAGGGCCCCACTTTGGTATTGAACCCGCGGTAGGAGAAGTCGATGATATCTTTACAGGTCATTTCGGCACACGCCCTGATGCATCGTCCGCAGAGGATGCATTTGTTGAGGTCGCGGACAATAAAGGGGTTGCTGTCTTCCAGTTCGTAGTCATGTTTTTCAGGATCAATAAAGTAGCATTCTTTGACACCATATTGATAGCAGTATTCCGCCAGTTTGCAGTCCCCCAGTTTTTCACAGGAAAGACAGTCCAGCGGATGGTTGGCAATGAGCAGTTCCAAAATGGTTCTGCGTGCCTCCATAATTTGAGGTGTGTCTGTGCGCACAACCATACCATCGGTTGCCATGGTCACACAGGATGCCGGAAGGTTGCGCATGCCCTCAATCTCCACAACACAAAGTCGACAGGCACCTACAGCACTCAGGTCCGGGTCGTAGCAGAGCCTGGGAATATGGATTCCAATCTGTTCTGCTGCTTCAAGAACCGTAGTCCCGGCAGGAACCTGAACCTCTTTTCCGTCAATGGTTAGCCTAATAGACTCCATTTTCTCATCCCTCCTTACGCATTTTTTAAAAATGAATTAAAATCATAACCCCCAAATTGGTCATCCTCTTCCCTTTGAGTCTATATGTAAATTTCCAGCAAGAGCGAAAAAAGACCCCGGGCTGTCTTTCCTCCCGCCCGAGAGGAAAGACAACCCAATATATATGGGGAAAAGGAATGTGAGCAAAGTATTTACCTTACACTGTTATCCTATCAGGTGCCCCGCTCCTGACGGCCCTGGGTGGACTCGCGGGCATCACCTCCTCTATGCGTATGTTCAACACAATAATTACCTTAAAAAAATCAGCCGGGGTGCGAAAAACACCCCGGCTGATAATATCT
>CAZZEY010000034.1:0-9780 GCA_964653445.1 uncultured Syntrophaceticus sp.
TACATCTGTTCCATTGTCAATCTCTGCTTTAACTGCTTTTACAACAATCTCATCCTCCATTTCGAGAACTGCATTATAAACTTGCTGGACACTCATTTTTCAAGCTCCTTTTTTCGTATTTTGTTATTTTCCGGCCAGATATCATACTGTATCTGGCCGGGTTGTCTTTAACTTTTATGATCTAGTTCTGTTTCACCAAACTATTTATTGACCCGTGCTTCTGCCCTATCAACAATAGCATCAAGCTGTTTAACTACATCTTCCGAAAGCGGCTCCGGCTTGTGCTCATCAAGTATTTGCTTAACCTTTTCATTGACCCGCTGCCCCATCGTTTTCCTGCCATCAGCTTCCCACTTTTCATAGCTGCGTCTATCAAAAAGAGTAGGCTTCCAAGATCTTTCCTTAAAGTTTCTAAATGTGTGTTTTGTACCCAAGAAGTTTCCTCCTGGGCCTACCTGGTCAACTACATCTATTGCCAGGGTTTCGTCGTTTACTTCCAATCCATAGACAAATCTTCTAGCATAACCGATTATTTCATCACATAAAACCATCTGCTCCAAAGAACCTGTCATACCTAAATCAATAAAACCAACATCATGAATTAGGTGTGCCCCACTTAACGCACCGACTATAATTTGAATGGAGGCATCGATTGCAGCCTGCTGGTCAACGATCTTTGAGTCAGTTACTCCTGCGGTACCCCAGATAGGCAGTTTCAGGTAGCGGTAAATGTCGGTTGATGCTGTTTGTTGAAGAAGAAGTTCAGGAGCTCCATAGCAGTGCTGCATTGTAGCCATATCCATTGGGCCACCTGGTGCAGCGCCGATAAAAGGTGCACCCTCACTTTTCAGCTGACTCAAAAGAAGCCCAGTCAGGTTATCAGCAACACCAACAGCCAATGCTCCTGCCAATGTAACCGGTGCTGTTCCACCAATAATCATACCTGGTGTGTACACCACTGGTATTCTATTTTCGGCGGTTAATAATAATTTTTGTAATGCTTGATCAGAATGTGTTAACGGGCTGGTTGGTTCTGAATATAAAACAATAAATGGATTGCGCTGTAATTCCTCTAGGCTTCCGGCAACTACAGTACACATATCAATAATATCCTGCATTCCCTCAACATTGAAAGCCCATCCGGCCAGCGGCTTTGTTGTATATTGCAGCATTGCATGAATTTCGTGGACATCAGCCAGCGCTGGTGTCTGATCAGAGATCATCGATAATGACATCACATAATCGATATTTGGCAGTTTATCTGCTACGATTGCTGTGTTTACTACATCTTGTTTAGTAGCCTTCCTTCTTTCGCCGGTCTCTACATCAATGAAATTTGGGCAAGTAGGGCCTAATCCAAAATAGCTGTTATGGCCTTCTAAGAACAGCTTTCTCTCTCCGTTTCGGTCAGCCAAAACTATCCTCGAAGGTGCTGTCTCTAGTGCCTTTTTAATAAGATACGAAGGAATTCTTACCCTTTTGCCATCAACATAGCAGCCAGCTTTTTTCAATAAAGAAAGAGCCTCTTCACAGTTAATATCCACACCTGTTCTTTCCAGGATTTCTAAGGCTGCCCCCACAATTTTTTCACACTGTTGATCTGATAACAGCTTGAACTGTGCGGTTTGATGCCCACCACAATAATTTGACTCAATGCTCTGAATACTCATACATAGCCATCCTTTCTATTGTTTTATTCCATATTTAGATAGGAATACTTCCTATCGTAAACCTTGTCTAAATACGACAACCCCCTTCAAAGCTAATTTTTGGCGCAATATCTTGCCAACTTGTTTTGTTGCCATTGAAAGAGCTATAAAAACATATTCGCAATATCCATGCCACGCACTGCTGCGCATTAACGTACCCCCATTAAGAGAGCGGGACAAAGATATTGAAATACTTGCCCGGTATTTTTTGAAAACCAAAGGCCGGCTCTATGGAAAGAAAAATATCAGTCTATCAACAGAATTTTTGCATTATCTTTATCAGCATCCCTGGCCTGGAAATGTGCGGGAGCTTGAACACACAATAGAAAGCTGTGTTGCGGTAGTGGAAGATGGAGAAGAACTGCACCTTTACCATCTGCCACCACACCTGAGGCATGGGAAAAGCAGCCAGGAAAGCATAAAAAAAGCACCATCTAATAACGATCCTAATAATGATCTTTTGGAGCATATAAAAACAACCACTCTGTCATCAGCCCTGCAAGAGGTGGAAAAAAGAGTTATACTCAATGCACTACAAAACAATCACTGGAACATTTCTCGTGCAGCAAAGGCAATAGGCATCGGCCGCCAGAACTTACAGTATAGAATGCGCAAGTTAAACATAGAAAAACCGTGCCGAAAATGCAATATGACGGTTGATGGTTGAGCATTCGCTTGTTATTCCTGCTAATTGCGACTGCCCATCACGAAGGCCACCATCGCTGAATCTTTATTCTGATTACCGCTGGGAAAACCCCCGCTTTGAATAAAGCAATAAAGCAAGCCTGGCACCGGTGCTAATCCCGCTGTTTAGTGATATAATTATACGAAAATTTAGATGCAGAGGAGAACGGGTTTTGTTAGGTACTATTGTTAATGCTGGAGCAATTATTTTCGGAGCTTTACTGGGTAATCTTTTAAAGGGCGGGTTTCCCGAGAAATATAAATCAGTGATTATGCAGGGGGTCAGCCTCACGGTTATCTTGATCGGCCTATCTATGGCACTGGAAACCGAGAGTATACTGGTGCTGACTTTAAGCATTGTAACCGGGGGAATACTTGGTGAGGTGTTAAGGATCGAAGACCGGCTGGACAGCCTTGGCAGGAAGCTAGAGAGAAGTTTCGCCGGCGGTGGTAAAAGAGGTCAAGGAGACGCCATTGTAGAGGATAGTAATCTAGAGGGTGGCCTTAAGGGCTTCAGTGATGTAGGCTGCAGTTATAATGAGGATGGCCGCCAGGGCTGTACTTTTGAAGGCGGTAGCCGTGGGGCTGCAGAGCATGGTGCTCAGGAAGGCCAGGTTGTCGTTTGCATTGATGGAAATCACCAAACAGCAGATCTCCCAACTGCAGAACATGGTGCTGGCGGCTGCCAAGAGGCTCTCCAGGGGGAGCACACAGATGCCAGTGATAACGATATCAGCAGTAGCCGGGATGGGCTTTTCATCAAGGGATTTGTGACCGGAAGCCTGGTTTTCTGTGTGGGAGCCATGGCAATTATGGGATCTCTGGAGAGCGGCCTCACCGGACGCCACACAACCCTTTTCATTAAATCTATCCTTGACGGTGTAACATCGACTGTTTTCGCTTCAACTATGGGGATCGGAGTTGCTTTTTCCGCTCTGCCGGTGTTTCTTTACCAGGGTGCAATCACCCTTGCTGCGGTCTATGTTAAGCCTTTTCTCACCGATGCCATGATCACAGAAATGACCGCTGTCGGTGGACTGCTCATCTTCGGCATCGGGCTTAATCTGCTGACAGATAAACTCCACATCAAGATAGGAAACCTCCTACCCGCCATTTTCATCGCCATTTTCTTTGTGATAGTACTGGGTAAATTTTCACTATGAGCACGCGGGGACGGTTCGGTTCTATTGTGCAGTTTTTGCGGGACAGAACTGTTCCGTCCCGGTAAGCGTGGTTATCGGCCCTTGATATGTGGCAAACGAAACGTCCCCTTGCCACGCGCGCGGCGGGACCGTTCCGGTGATCGGTCGAATTTTCCATCTTGCTTCCATCTCTCCCTTTTAAAGGATTATTACTCATCTTTGTAGAATAATGACAACAAAACTATTATGGGGGTGTTATTGTGTTTTCCAGAATCACCAAGGCTATCTGTCTCAAAAGCCACCCTGCGGCAGTTCTCTGGTCCGATGAGCTTCCCGCCGGTGCCATTGTTCCAGGCAAAAAGCATGAGGACAACTGTGTTGTTGCCCTGGCCCGTAGAGTGGCTGATGAGGGAGTAACCGCTGCTATCGGCAGGGATAATTACGGATGCAGGGGTGCAGGATTTCACCTGGGCTTTGTTGATAAGCTTTTCCCTAATTATCATTACTTCCTTTCCTGTGGTATCCCAGGCAAAGTGCGGGGTGAAGGTTATAAAAAAACCCCAGAACTGGTGGAAGCCATGATGGGAGAATACAAACCACTTGAGGCTCCTGCTGACTACTGCATCATGAAGCCGGTTTCCCTTTTGTCTTCAGATGAACAGCCTGAAACTGTGTTTTTCCTGGTCAATCCGGATCAACTTTCAGCTTTGATTGTGCTTGCCAATTATGATCTAGTGGGAAATAACGGAGTTATCACCCCCTTTGGTTCAGGGTGCAGCAGCATTATCCAGCTCCCCCGGGTGGAAAATCGAGGCAGGAAGAGGGGAATTGTTGCCCTTACCGACATTTCAGTACGGAGTATTCTTCCTGAAAGCATCCTGGGTTTTGCGGTTCCTTTCGATCGGGCGCTGGAAATGGAAGAAAATGTGCCAGGTAGTTTCCTGGAGCGGGAAGATTGGCTGGAGGTCAAGAAAAGACTGTAAGTGACCGTTTGCAGCCAGATACCGCAGCTGGCAATATAATTACAGATGCACTGCACAACCGTTCGGTGAATATATTACATCAAATCCCTAAAAATAAGCGTGATAAGGTCTTGAGGCATCAAAATGTGAAAAAGGATTAGGGATCAGGCAAAAAACACAATTAACCGGCTTAAGCTATTGTATCGCCTCTAAAGCCCGATTGAATCAGGCCATTTGGTGGGCCGAGCGGCGGTGCGGTTTTGGCGCGCGGTGGCTATAAAGCAATAAAGCAAGCCTGGCAAAAATGGAAGTCAGAATCCGGAGGTCGGAGGCCGGAGAAAAGATATGTATAGTCGTTGAGCCTGCCGCGGGGCAGTCCGGCGGAGAGAGAGAAGTGAAGTAGGATATTTGATGCGTTAATAGAGGGAAATGCTCCCCGATGCTGACAAGGCCAGGCTGCTAAATAAAGCAAAAACGCAAGCCTAGCTGTAATGGAAGTCAGATGCCAGATGTCAGATGTCAGAAGTCTGTACAGGTGACTTACTGATTTAAATAAAGCAATAAAGCAAGCCTGGCACCGTGTGCACCGAGTGACTAGAAAGAGGTGGTAGTATTAATAGGAAATTATCGCTGTTAACAATTATTCTTCTTATGGGCATAGCCTTTCTAGTGGGATATGCTTTGTCACATGGATATAAAGCGCTGTTCCCTCAGGAACCTGATCAACAACAGCAGGATGATATAGCAGAAAAACCCGATCCCGTTAAAGAGCAGCTGGGTAGCCTGACTTTAGAGGAAAAAATCGGCCAAATGGTGATGGTCGGCATTGAGGGTGATGTGCTCGGTGATGACGCAAGACAAATGATCGAACAGCACCATGTAGGCGGCGTCATCCTTTTTAAGCGCAATATTAACAACCCGGAACAAACGCTGTCTTTGATTAATGAGTTGAAAAGAGTCAATTCGGTCAATAAAATACCGCTGTTTTTATCGGTTGATGAAGAAGGGGGACGGGTTTCGAGAATGCCCGATCAGGTGAAGAAACTGCCCACCAGCGGCAGGATCGGAGAAATCAATGACAGTGATTTGTCTTTCAAAATAGGCAGCCTGCTGGGTCAAGAATTAAAATCCTTTGGCTTCAATATGGATTTTGCACCTGTGCTGGATATCAACAGCAATCCTAATAACCCTGTGATCGGTGATCGCTCTTTTGGCACAACCCCAGACGTGGTCAGCAGATTGGGAATCCAAACAATGAAGGGGATTCAGTCGCATGATGTCATATCAGTTGTGAAACACTTCCCTGGACATGGAGATACATCTGTGGATTCTCATATTGGTCTGCCCTCACTTGGCCATGATCTGCAGAGGCTTAACAGCTTTGAATTGATTCCTTTTGCCAACGCAGTAAAAAACAATGCTGATGCTGTGATGATAGCACATATTTTATTACCTAACATAGACCCCGAGCATCCGGCTTCATTTTCCCGTGCTATTATCACTGATATTTTAAGGAAGGATTTAAACTTCGAGGGCCTTGTCATCACAGATGATCTGACAATGGGTGCCATCACTGAGAATTATGATTTAGGGGAAGCTGCAGTACAAGCGGTCACAGCGGGAAGTGACATTGTTTTAGTATGCCATACTCTGGAAATGGAACTGCAGGCCATCAATGCTCTGAAAAACGCTGTGGAATCAGGTCAAATTTCCACAGAGAGAATAGATGAGAGTGTTTACAGAATATTGAAACTGAAACAGAAGTACCAGCTGGCCGATGATCCAGTGGAAAGCATCGATATCGATCAGATTAACAGGAATATTGATCAGGTTCTATCTGGGGTATAATCCGACCACCGCGCGGGGGGACGGTTCCAGCGCGCGGTTTCCGCGCGCTAGAACCGTCCCGGCGCGCGAAAAGCAATAAAGCAAGGCTGGCACCGGTTTGGTATAATGTATATTAAATATAGTTTTTGTTTAGGGGGAGTTTAGTGAAGACGCAGTGGGTGAATGCTCTGCGGTCTGGAGATGATGTCTCCAGTTATTTTGGCATTATTGATTTGAATATTGGCAGAACAAAGAGCGGCTCCAAGTTTTTAAAGATCCGTTTAGGTGATAGAACCGGCACTGTAGAGGGGCGGGTATGGGATTCTGCCCTGGCAGAGGATCTCTACCAGACTCTGGCCACCGGAGATATTGTGATTGTTCAGGGTACGGTCACCGAGTTCAACGGGCTCCAGTTAAACCTGGACACCTGTATCAAGGTTGATAAAGAACATGTTGAATTAAATGACTTCAGGCCCTGCACAGAGAAAGACATCTCTTTGATGCTTGATGATTTTAAGAAGCTTTTAGCTGAAGTAAATGACCCTCATCTTAAACCTCTTTTAGCGGCGATTTTTGATACCGACTTTCTGGTCGAGTTCAGCAGGGCAACTGCTGCCAAATCCATTCACCACGCCTATGGAGGCGGCCTGCTAGAACACACTCTGGAAGTAATGCATTATTGCTGCCAGGTATGCCAGATTCAGGGTGAGGGGGTTAACAGGGATCTGCTGCTCACTGGTGCAGCACTGCACGATATCGGGAAGATGTGGGAGTACGACCAGGAGGGCCTTTCTTTCAACCGGACAGAGGAGGGAAGGCTGCTGGGCGGACACGTTATTTTAGGGTATGACTTCCTGCAGAAGCAGATCTCTTTGATAAACGGTTTCCCCAAAAAACTGGCACTGCACCTGTCACACCTGATCTTATCCCATCACGGCCAGAAGGAATGGGGGGCTGCAGAGGAACCCCATACCCTGGAGGCTGTGGCACTTCATTATGCAGACCTGCTGTCGGCCCGCGTCAACCAGGTAAGCCAGTTGGTCAAGTCATACAGCGGCAGTGATAATTGGACAAATTATGACCACAACCTGGGGCGGAGTATTTATGTACCCGATATCAAAGGGGATCTCCAGAGGGAAAAGTCATCTTAGGTTCTGCCTAGTGCCGGAACTGTCCCTGTGGCTTAGTCCCCCCGGCCCAGATGAGTCACTGGAACCGTCCCCATGACTCATTCATAAATTAGGGATATTATTCAACAGTTGAGGGAAAATACAGTCATATGGACCATCCGGAGCGACTGGAGGAACGGCAGACTGACTTTTCAGTCTGGCTGTTCCGGTGATCCTTCGGTGGTAGGTCTTAAAATACTAAAGAAAGGTATCTATATGAACTCAGCTGTTTTAGATCCATCAATTGAAGCGGCTTTTCTCCCCCTACTAGAGAGGGTTGAGCAGCGATTTCATAAAATAGCTCTCACTCACAGCAGGGTAATTGGAGATCTGGCCTCTCACATCATCAAGGCAGGGGGCAAGCGCCTGCGCCCCCTTTTAGTGATTTTATCCGGCTGGAGAGAGGATACAAACTGGGAAGCGGTAATCGATGTGGCTGTAGCTGCAGAGATGCTGCACACCGCATCTTTGATCCACGATGATATCATCGACCATGCTGATACCAGGCGCGGCGTGCCAACTATCAATAAAATCCAAGGCAACCATAGTGCAGTGATCACCGGGGATTACCTTTTCGCCAGGGCAATTACTCTCCTCAGCCAGCAGGGCACAAGCAGTGCTCTGCCTTTAATGATGGAGTCAATTCAATCTATGTGTGAAGGTATTATCGAGGAAACAGCCAGCCTTTTCGACCACAGGGTTACTGAACAGGATTATCTCTCCCGCATCGATAAAAAGACAGCAGCTCTGGTTGCTGCCTGCTGTGGGGGTGGAGCTCTGGTAAGCGGTGCTCCTCGGGAAGAGGTGTCCGCCATGATAAATTTCGGCCGGTATTTAGGCTTATCCTATCAGATTGTTGATGACATACTGGATTTTATTTCAGATGAAGCAGCATTAGGAAAACCCGCAAATTGCGATCTTTCCCAGGGTATTTTGACACTTCCGGTCATATATCTGCTTGAATACCCAGAGTACAGAGAGCAGATCAAAGAAATGCTGGCAAGGCGCAGTTTCACTGATACTGACATCGAATACATCAAAAAAGCTGCACAGAGGAGTTCTGCCATATCCCGTGCCTATAAAAAGGCCCAGCAATTCCAGCAGATGGCCCAAACCTGCCTGGAAATTCTGCCTTTAACCCCTGTAAAAACAATTTTCAATAATATCAGCGACATGGTGATCAGCAGAAATAATTGATAATAACTGATTCTAGGGAAAACGCAACTCCACTTTGCTAGATTTTTCCCCTTTTGCGCAGCCCGCAGCAGACCTGGTGCATACGCAAAGATTTATCTCCCCCTCCCGCCTCCAGCAGTTCCTGGGCAACATCATCCAAACTCTGTTCTCGTACCTTGGGATCGGAAAGGTAGAAGGCGGGAAGCCCCTTAACTACAGTTGTGTGAAACAGCGGGTCCGGCAGAGCAGCAGCCTCTTTCAATGCATTGGTTTGAAACAGTAAAAGGCGCTGGCGGCATATTTCCTGATCAGGATAATAGGAAACAAAGTTGAGGTCACCCCCCTGGATATCCTCCTCCTGATCAATAAAATAGTCCAGCAGAATATGGAGCCCACAGATCCAGGGGAAATAGCTTGATGAGATTTGCGCAGCCTCTGCAGGATTCAGGTTCTGCCGTCCTGCAGCTGCAATCAGGGCAAAGATCCCCAGGGTGGATCCGGTGGCTGCCGCAAACTCCCACCAGTACAGCTCTGGATATTTATCTGTATGGCCGGCAAACCAATCGGACAGATGCTTTTCCCTCAGGTGATGATGAGTATGTTTATATGTCTGCAGGTCACAGTAAAGTGAAGCAAGCCTCAGGACACTCATCTTTATAATATCGTAGGAAGGAAGTTTTTCTAGGACACGGCGGCACTCCATCACCAGTGACTGCAGGTAGCCGGCATCATCTTTGTAAGGATAAAGGGCGTAATAATCCTTTAAAGGCTCGTCCGGCTCCAGGGCATCGGTGAAAGCCAGATGAAGCTGGCGGAAGGCCTCAGCATCTAGACAACCGGCACGGTCACAGAGATTATCCAAATAGTCACTAATGGTTTGGAAAGCCACAATAAAGGACAGGGTTTCTTCATGTGCCCCCTCCATAAGGGTATAGACACTCCCCCCCAGACAGTGAAACTTCTTCTTTTCGATGCTGGCCAGCCCCTGGCAGCACAATTCCTGGTCACCGGCTGTTTTAATATGCTCCTGCCAGCGGTGCAGCTCCTTTTCTACTTTGGGGAACACCCTGGCGACAAAACGCGTCAAAAGAACCAACATTTTCTTCGTTCC
>CAZZEY010000035.1:0-9688 GCA_964653445.1 uncultured Syntrophaceticus sp.
CCTAATGCTGGCTCATTACAATATCCCCCTGTTGAAACCCGAGGAAAGACAAAATTATGTCAACAAAATCCAAGAGCTCAGCGTCCCACCAGCCCCATGCGGTTGATGATCAGATCGATCATCTCATCCATAGTGGTGATCACACGTGCAGCAGCACTGTAGGCGTGCTGGAAGCGAATCATGTTGACCATCTCTTCATCAAGGGAAACACCTGAAACAGCTAAGCGGTTGTTTTCGATCTGGGAAACCAGCAGTTCCTGGTTTTCTACCATCCGGTAGGACTCCTGGGCTACTACCCCCAGTTCGCCGATGAGCGAATTGTAATAATCACCTGGAGTAAACAACTTCTTGTCTGGATCAGACTCGCCTGAAGTAGACTGGTTAATATCTATTATTTGCGTCTCTTTAAGCTTGGCAAGCTCGAGGGCATTGCTGCCATCACCTTTATCCCAGGTGTACCATTCACCATCAAACTCTATTTTATTTTCATATTCATTGATATCATCACCATCATGAATAAGTTTTAATTCAGCTGCTGCAACCTTACTGGGGTCATCTACCAGTGCTTGATTAACAGCAATATTCCCCGCAGTGATAGAACCAGAACCATCTTTGATCACAAAAAATTCAAGGCCGGTATCACCGTCCATCCCTGCGCCATCCCGGTGAATCTCGTTAAACGCTTCAGCAACATCCTGTGCCAGCTTATTCAACTTATCCCGCAGAGAGGGAATAAAACCTTCACCCCCATTATTATATCCCCGCGCATCTATAATGCCGTGCACAGTACCACCTTTAATTGTCAGGGGGTAGCTGCGGCTTTGATCATCCTTCCAATAGATCTCTGAGTAGTCACCAGAATTCCCTGCCATCAGCTGATTAGCTGTCTCACCCTGTACCAGTGCGCGCCCTGATATATTGACCGTTATAGTGCCATTATTATTTTCAACAACCTGTATATCAATTGTTTTCGCCAGCCGGTCCACAAGCAGGTCACGCTTATCCCTCAGGTCATTTGCCCGGGCTCCGCTGACTTCCACCTTGAGAATCTGCATATTAAGGTCAGCAATCTGTCTGCCCAGAGAATTAATATCATCAACCAATACCTTGAGAGTTCTGTTGAGGTCACTGACCAGTTCAGTCAGTTGGGAATCTATATGATTGAAAGCATCTGCTAGAGATTGTCCACACTCTACAACAAGGGCTCGGGCAGCAAGGCTTTCAGGATCCTTGGCCAGCTCATCCAGGGCAATCCAAAAATCTTCCATAACAGAACTGAGCCCACTTGAAGAAGGCTCATTGATAATCCCCTCTATCTTTTCCAAAGCATCCTGCCGCGCCTCCCAGTAGCCTAATGCTTTGGACTCACTGCGCATTTGATAATCAAGAAAGCGATCCCTCATCCTGCGGATTTCCGAAATCTTGACACCGGTCCCAATCTGTCCAGCACCTTTATAACCATCCAATGATGGTACAGGGTAAGGAGCAGTGGTTGTCATTAGAGCCTCCTGCCGTGTATAGCCGGTGGTATTGGCGTTGGCAATATTATGGCTGGTTACATCAAGAGAGCGCTGCTGTGTCTGCAGGCTCCGCAGCCCAATCTGCAAGCCAAAAAAGGTTGAGCGCATTATTCATCCCCCACATTTGCTAGACCTGGTAGTTAAACTGACCTGGCCGTTCGACAACTTTTTCTACTTCACCTTTTTTATCAAAGGATTCTCTGTAGATCTCCCCTGACTTATCCTGACAAAGGAGATCAAGAGAAATATTGATATACTGCAGTAGAGAACCCAACAAGGTTCTATTTGTTTCGTTAAGCCACCTTAACTTCATAAAATCAGCCTGCAGTGCAGTAAAGCACTGTGTCTCCACCAGAGTACTGGTAGACTCCTGAGAAATCTCCAGCAGCTTTTTTTCTGCTTCCCGCAATTGCATCATCAACTGGTTTTCTTCTTTAATGATCCCATTTAGTTCGTTTAATTCATTCTTTTCAGCAGTGGGATTAACCAGCAGAGAGCGTTTTTTGAGGGCGAGTTCAATAAGGGCACTGACTGTCTGCTCCTGTCTGGAAAGCCAGACAGTAAGCTCATCCTTTTGCTTATGCTGCCGATCTCGAGCTTTTAGATTCTCTTCTTTCATGTTTAACACCCCAACTGCCTATAACAGCCCATCTATCAACAGACGCCCCAGAATTTTATCTGCAGTATCTTCTGCAGAAACCTGATATTCTCCCTTTTCCAGAGTGGTTTTGATCCTCTTGACCAATTCATCCCTTACCTCAGGGGCATGTAAGACTGCTTCTCTGATTTTTTTGTGATCAACTGCTTCTACAGAAAAATCCGCGTGGTCACCCTGCTGAAGATCCTTTTTTCCGGTTTCACCGGTCTTCTGCTCTTTTAATGCATCCACCTTCTGTCCACCGTAAAGGCGGAGTACCGTTTGAATCTGCTGGCTTGAAATGATCAAGGTAGGCGCCCCCTTTGACATAAGTACCTATATTATTTATCGGATAATTCAAATAGAACTTTAGTGTTTTTTTATCAGATTTAGCCGGTAATTTATAGAAGTAAAATTAATCGGTCACCGCTTTATCTTTTTGTGGTAATCTCTCACATATACCCTTTCTGTATTATTTTTTTCAGGTGAAGATAATGACCTTGCAATATCTGTACTGCATTCAATACAGAAACGGCCTTTGGGAATAGATTTGCCACAGCGCTCGCATTTCAACAGATTGCTGTTATCTCTGGCAACCAGCCTTCCCTCCTGCAGTAGAGTGACTATTTTGTCACCCGGGATTCCTGTTCCTTCACTGACCTCAGAGATAGTGGCATTATTGTGCTCATCTAAAAACTGCTGGATCTGAACCAGCATCTCATCCTCCTGGGCAATACAATCAGGGCAGAGATCACGAGAAATGCGGGCAAAGAGTTTCCCGCATTCAGGGCAGTTCCTCAGTTCCAAAGATACCCCCCCCATTTCGCAGGATTCCATTAACAACTCCATTTTCAGTATAGCAGCAATTACCAGCACTAACAAGGAGTTATCCCAGAAAAGCAGCTATAATCCCTACAAGAAAAACACCATCAAAAATTCCAGCGCCACCGATACTTACCGCATGCCCACCCAAACTCTGAAAGGTTTTCCAGTTCAACAAATCAGCCCCAATCAGGGTACCCATAGTTCCAGCAACATAAGCCACTGGAGCAGTACAACCAGAAGGAGAGAGGATAAGAGCAGCAGCAGCGGCAATCAAAGGAGGAATAAATGCAGGCATCACAATACCCACACCCGGTTTTGGCCGAGCCATCATCTTAGCTACAATGGTAACCACAAGCAGAGCTAACAGAGTGGGTATCAAGGGTGCCCTTCCACTCAGCAAAAGATAGAGAGATAACACCGCCGGCAGCCCGGCACCACCCACATTCAAGTAAATCACCTGCTCCTGAACAACAGGTGGATAGTAAAATAAGAACATAGAGAAAGGATATCCCCTTTGAGGGTTATACACTTTTATTCTGCGCCTGGAAAGGGGTATATTGATAAGACTGCCGATTATGGAGGCTGTTAAGAACAGAAACGCCCCCTGCTGTGACATACCCAGACGGGAAAAAGAAAAGGTTGCCACATTGAAAAACAACAACATCAGTAACATTGGTACCAACATCAGCAGCAATAGAAATGATATCAAGCAGATCCCCCTCCTTTCGGATTTTTATCTTTGACAATGCCAGCAGCCAAAGAAACCGCATAAATTTCACCAACACCAGCCGCAGCAAGCACCCGGCAGCACTCCTTGACGGTAGCTCCGGTTGTATAAACATCATCCACCAGCAGCACCTTTTTTCCCTGCAGCAGTGAGGCATCCTTCCCAGGGATAAATGCCCCTTTCACATTTTCCTCACGCTGCTGCCTGGAAAGGGATGTCTGGCTTGGTGTTTCCCTGACCCGCAGCAGGGCATCCTCCTGTAAAGGAATTTTTAAAATTTTGGCTATCACTTCAGCTAGTAAAACTGCCTGGTTATAACCCCGTTCCCGCAGGCGCTCCAAATGCAAAGGTATAGGTACCACAGCACTAATTATGCGAACCGGAAAAAGCTGATTAGTTAACACAGCCATCAGTTCTCCAAAGGGATGGGCCAGCTCTCTTCTCCCACAGAATTTGAAGTAATGCACAGCATCCCTGACAGACCCCTCAAATGGTGCCACCCCCCTGGCCATAATGTAAGGTAGTTCTTCCTCCCGGCACTCCTGGCAGACCTTTTCCCCATCCTCTTTCGGGTGAAAGCGGCCACACCTAACACAGGTAACAAGCCCCTCTGCCAGATCCGCCCACATCTGCAAACAGACCCGGCAGATCTGACCAGGTGACCCCTGTCGCCCACATAAAGGGCATCCCAAACCTTTTGGAAAAAGGAGGGTCTTCAGTCCTGTTATACCGGACAGCATTTTTTTCTCCCTCCTTGGTTTATTTTACGTCAGAACACATCTAAAGGACAATTTTGTTAAGCTCATCCTCCCAGTCTTTGCGCAGGTAACCTCTGCGCTGAGCTTGTTTGTTCATCCCCATAATCTGTGCCCGGGCCTCCCGCATGGATCTGCTGATTTCCTGTGAGATAAACCAGACATCACCTGTGGGATAATCAGGGCTGCGTCCGCAGCGCCCGGCAATCTGCACCAGAGTCGAGGTATCAAAGATACCCTCCTGTGCGGCATCCAAAACCAGCACATTAACCCTGGGAACTGTAACCCCCCGCTCCATGATGGTTGTGGTTACAAGCAGAGGAAATTCCCCGGCGAAAAAGCGTTCCCTTTTCAGCTTTCGGTCGCGATCACCGGCATGGACCCACTGAATACTGTCAGGTTTCAGTTGCTCAAAAGGATACTTACCAGTTGCTGAGCGCAAAGCTTCACCAGCTATTGATGTCAGCGCAACAGCAGGCACAAAGAGAAATATGCGAGAACCACGCTTTTTTAAAAGCTCAGCTATAATTTCAAGAACTCTTTGGTGGATAATATACCCCCTTTTAGTTTTTTGCAGAGGTCTTATTTTAAGAAGATTTGGTACTGGTAGGGGAAAACCATGGGGACGGGCCGGTATTTTAATAATATCAACCCTGCTTTTCTTAGCCTTAGCCAGCATCCACGAGGTGGGGGTAGCTGTCAGGTAAACCAGCTTACCTCCGGGTCGGCGCGCCTTTTCCACCCCAAAATGCAGCATTCTGCTTTCAGGAAAAGGAAAAGCATCACCCTCATCAAGGATCACCAGATCAAAACAATGATAAAAACGCAGCACCTGGTGTGTTGTGGCAACCACAAGAGGAAGATCTTTTTTGCTGCCGCTTCCCCCGTAAAGGGCTGCAACACGCTTTTCTCCGAATGCCCTTGCCAGACGGGGAGCGAGCTCTATAACCACATCCCTGCGGGGAGATGCAAAAAGCACTCTTTCCCCATGACTCAGCGTATCAGCGATTAAGGGAAAGGAAACCTCTGTCTTCCCAGCCCCACATGCTGCCCAAACCAGGCAGGTTCCCCCGGGTTCTTCCCTTTTGCCGAACTGCTGCAAAAGCTCTGCTGCAGCCTCCTGTGGGGGTGTGAATCTGATATCTCCGGGCAGTTTCCAGCGGCAAACTTTTCTTGTTGGGGCTCTCCTTGAGGGAGTTTTTTTTACAGCAGGTGCCCCCAGCTCAAGTGGTGTGCAAGAGATCCCGTTTTCTTCAGCATTTTCAGTTGCTGAATAGAGCGCATCACAAAAGCTCAAACTCCCCAGCAGACCGCAATCGGGGCAACTGCAGCACTGACTGCTGCCGCAGCGCGCGCATGACTGTTGAACAGGGATACCTTCCCAGCCACAGCGCTGGCAGCACACCACACTCCCTTTTTTCTGATAAAGAGCAGGCAGCAAAGCCGCCTTTCCCTCGAGACAGAGAATCTGAAGAATCTGGGTGATATTCTCTTTTCCCAAAATACCGGTAAAGCACTGGATTTCTTTAAGAGATAAAAGCCTTCCTTTAAGCAGAGATTCTACCTCCCGTATATCCTCACCCCCGGGAATGGTGTTCAGATTAGGTACACTAAATTCAGATAAAACACCATACTCATTAGGAAATCCTCTCCGGCGCAATTCCCGGCAGCACAGGGCACGGATTTTATCTAAAGATAAAACAGATGGTAATCCCTTTTTACAGATTTCGCTGCGTAAATCGTAGAAAATAGGAGCAGTAATTCCCAAAGGCAAAGGAGGAATAACCGGCAAAAAGCGTTCATACCCCTTACTGGCGAGATAATTGAAGTCAAAGAGGGGAGCAGGGGAGAGAAAGAGCAGAACTTTCCCTCCACCCTGGGTATAATACAACTGGAATAATAACCTTTTTGAACTCTGTTCAGTCAACACCATAATGGTTATATATTCCATATATTCATCAAAACCCCTGCTAAAATGAAAAAGTA
Organism: uncultured Syntrophaceticus sp.; assembly: GCA_964653445.1. Classification (GTDB taxonomy): domain Bacteria; phylum Bacillota; class DSM-12270; order Thermacetogeniales; family Thermacetogeniaceae; genus DTU068. Next base: position 6,451 of record CAZZEY010000035.1, read on the forward strand.
TTCAGTCACAGGTAATAACCAAGTTATTAGCTCAGGTAAACTTGGTACGCAGTGAAAGCTGATCCCCCACCCTGCTTCCACTCAGGCGGGTTACACCTGAAGGAAGTTCCAGCACTGACACAGCATCCCTAATGATGGGTGTGATACGATAAGGGGGCATAGCTTCTATGATATGAATGATCACCATATCCTCATCCAGAAAAACCACATCAAAGGGAAAACCCATAAAACAAGAATGAACAGAATTACACGGTTTTAATAAAAGACCTGAACCCACAGGAAATGAGCTCCTGCCCAGAAGTCCCCTCAAACGCTTCCAGAAGCTGAAACAGATCTCCACCTCCTGAGCCAGCACAACCCCCTGTGTGATGTTGTAGATCTCCATATCAACATCCCCTTTGAGCAACTGCTGTTAAAAATCTTAATCTGATTAACATGAAAGTCTGCTACCATATAGTAACTAATATTTTATAAATTCCGGAAAACCTGAATTAAAGCAGGCCCTAACAGTACAACAAAGAGAGCCGGGAAGATAAATAAAACCAGTGGAATAAGCATTTTCACCGGGGCCTTCATCGCCTGCTCCTCTGCCCGCTGACGCCGCTTGCGGCGCATTTCCCCTGACTGAACCCGCAGGATATTACCTATGCCCACACCCAATTGATCAGCCTGTACAAGAGATGTCACAAAAGCAGCTAGGTCCTCAGAATCAACGCGTTCTGCCATATCCTGCAGGGCTTCCCGCCTGGATCTGCCCAATTTCATCTCCTGGAGCACACGACCAAGTTCCTGTGACAGCACCCCTGGAAACCTCTCAGTCACCTTGACCAAAGCAAGGTCAAACCCCAACCCGGCCTCAACACTTACTGTCAAAAGATCCAGAACATCAGGCAGAGCACGAGTGATCTCTTCTCCCCTTTTCTTGATCAGTGAGGACAGGTAATACTCCGGCAGCAGTATTCCACAAATGAAAGCTGCTGTCACCAGCAGGACCATGTGTTTTATTAACAGTCCCCTGGAAAACCCCAGAGCTACAGCTGTTCCAGTCAGCAGCAGAACAAAAGCCCCCTGGAGCAAACGAAACCCACCTGGATCAAGACCACCGGGTTTTCCTGCTGCCTGCAGCCGTTTATAAAGAACAATTCGCTTTTCACTGCTCATCCGGTGAGTGAAAACCTTTGTTAATTTTCCCAATAAAGGTCTGCCAATCCTCTGCCAGAGGGGTAATTTCAGTTCATCCCGCAGAACCGGTTCGTTCTCATGCTTTTGTATCTGCACCAACCGTCCCGCAATCAGAATCCGATCTTGAAAAAGAAGCAGGTAAATCCCCATCAGAAACAGCAGACTGCTGGCAAAGATCAGTGCTGCCACAAGATAAAGCACCTGAATAACATCCCTTCACTTTAAAATTAGACCTTAATATCAACAATCTGTTTAATAAGCAGAACCCCAATCACCTCACCACAAACCGCTCCCATCAATAAAGCAAGCCCCAAAGGCTCATTGAAAAGAACACCAATGTACTGGGGATTGATCACTAAAAGAAGAGCAACCAAAAACACAGGGAGCAGCCCAATGATCAGGCCCGAGATTCTTCCCTGGGCAGTAAGGGTTTTAATCTCCCCTTTGATTTTGACCCGTTCTCTGATAGTTTCTGCAATATTATCCAGTACTTCAGCCAGGTTTCCCCCCACCTGTCGCTGGGTGAGCAGAGCAGTTATCACCAGATCCAGGTCATCACTGCCCACCCTGCGGGACATATTGCTCAAAGCTGCTTCCACAGGTGTTCCCAACTGCATTTCCCGCAGAGCGTGCTTATACTCCTTAGCTAAAGGTTGAGGGGATTCTGAGGCAACCATTTCCATGGACTGCAGAAAACTGTACCCGGCTCGCAGTGCATTGATCATTATAGACAGAGAATCTGCCAACTGGTTGTTTAAGAGGCGCAGACGTTTTTGCCGCTTGCTGTTGATATAAATCCACGGAGAAATACAGGAGACAAACCCACACAGTACAGCAAAGCTCAGATTTGCTGTCATAACAACCACAATAAAAGGGACACCAAGGGTGATGGCCAGATCCAGAAAGAGTACTTCCTCACCCCTAAGGGGAATATCAGCCTGAGCGAGCCTCTCTTCTACCCGCTCAGTAAATTTTACAGAGGTAAAAAGCCTGCCTCCCCAGCTCAGCAGTGTGCGCCATATATCTCTTTTATCAGTTCCTTCAGTTCCTCCAACCTGCTGTTTGGTATAACGGAGCAGTCTTTCCTGCATCTGGTGCCTATCCCCGCAAAGCAGGCCGTAAACACCCATGACAAAGAGAAAAACTGCTGAAAAAACAAGGACAAAGATGATCATCATGCTGCCACCTTCCTAAAGAAAGATCTCATTAGGGAGCATGATCCCCGCGGCTTCAAGTTTCGGCAAAAAATGAGGCCTGATTCCTGTACTTTTAAAACACCCCCGAACCCGGCCGCGCTCAATCCCCTGCTGCTCAAAGAGGAATAAATCTTGAAGTATAATGGTATCTCCCTCCATCCCCTGCACCTCTGTGATATGGGTTATTTTTCTGCTGCCATCCTGCATACGGTTTTGATGAACAATAAGATCAATTGCTGATGCGATCTGTTCCCTGATGGCCCGTACAGGGAGATCCACCCCTGCCATCAAAACCATGGTCTCCAGCCGCGCCAGCATATCCCTAGGGGAGTTGGCATGGCCTGTGGCCAAAGAACCATCATGTCCGGTATTCATAGCCTGGAGCATATCCAGGGCCTCACCACTACGCACCTCTCCTACCACAATCCGGTCTGGGCGCATCCTCAGTGAGTTGCGCACCAAATCCCTGATCGTAACTGCTCCCTTTCCCTCCACATTAGGGGGGCGGGTTTCCAAACGCACCCAGTGGCTCTGGTGCAGTTGCAGTTCAGCGGCATCCTCTATAGTAAGGATGCGTTCCCCCTCTGGTATAAAGGATGACAGCACATTAAGGGTTGTGGTCTTTCCAGAACCTGTTCCCCCGGAAACAATAATATTCAGGCGAGCTTTGACACATGACTCCACAAACTTAGCCATTTCCCCATTAAGTGTTCCGAATCTGATCAGATCCGGGACTTGAAAGGGGTCTTTGCTGAACTTTCTGATGGTGAGTGTGGGACCATTTAATGCCAGTGGAGGTATAACAGCATTGACCCGGGAACCATCAGTGAGCCGCGCATCAACCATAGGTGAAGATTCAT
>CAZZEY010000036.1:0-9658 GCA_964653445.1 uncultured Syntrophaceticus sp.
TAGATGTTATTGAATACCTGAGAATCCATAATTTATTATAGATTAACTCTATTACTTTTGTAATTTGTGTCGAAGGTTGTCAATCTTTGCTAAGATTGTTATAATGAAAAAAATAGGAGAGGAAAGCTGGCCTATGCCATCCATTGAGAAAGCTAGGGAAACTCTGATCTCATTTTTCAAACCTTTTGATTATCCACTGCGTTTTGGTGTCTTGATCCTGCTGTTGATAGCTGTGATCAGTATTGGCTGTTTTTCTTATCTGAACTGGCTGGCAGGGCCTGTCTGTACATCCCCTGATGATGCCAAATTAATTACCATTGAGATTAGTCCAGGATCAACTTTAGAGGAGATAGGGGAGACACTGGCCAGTAAAAAATTGATAAAGAACAGCAGATATTTCGTCTATTATGGTCGTTTTACCGGTCAGGATAAAAATATGCAGGCTGGTGTTTACCAGATCAGTAATACCTGGTCTGTGAAGGAGATATTAGAATACATCGGCAGTGGGAAGATTGTCACCATCAGTGTAACTATACCAGAGGGCTTTACTGTCAAACAGATTGGAGATATGCTTGCCCAAAAGGGGATTGTGGACTCCGAACGATTCCAGGATGCTATAATTGCTGAGTATGACTATCCTTTTTTAGATGGTAAGACAGGGACAAGCACACTGGCATTGGAGGGGTTTTTATTTCCTGCTACATACCAGCTGCGGCCTGATATGACCGAGAAAGAAATTATTGAAAAGATGTTGGATACATTTCAAACAGCTTTTACTGATGAGCTGCAGCAGAGAGCAGATGAAATGGGGTTCACTATAAAAGAGATTGTGACATTGGCTTCCATCGTAGAGCGGGAGGCCAAACTTGAAGAGGAACGCCCTAAGGTAGCTGCTGTTTTCTTAAATCGTTTGGATAAGGGGATGAGATTGGAGTCTTGTGCCTCAGTTCAGTATATCCTGGGTAAACAAAAGGAAACACTGTCCAATAAAGATCTTCAGAATCCTTCACCTTACAATACTTACCTTCATGCAGGACTTCCACCAGGACCAATTGCCAACCCTGGCTTAGCCTCCATCAAGGCTGTTCTCTATCCAGCAGATGTGAGCTATCTGTTTTTTGTTGCTAGAGGGGATGGTTCCCATCATTTCAGCAACACCTTTCAGGAACATGAACAAGCATCACGGCGCTACCAGCAATAGAGGTCGGAAGCCGGATGTCAGAGGTCGGAAATGGTGGTTAGTAGTTAGTCGTTGGTCATTGGAAAAAGATATTACAATGGATGTCGGAGGCCGGAAGTCAGAGGTCGGAAAAAATAATAAGACAATAAAGCAAGCCTGGCACCGGTATCGGTATATTATGGCACTGACTGGAGCATTATAATAATGGAATTAGCTGCCAGGAGGTGCCTTATTGTATTATCGGCGGGAATCACGTATTGTGCTTCTTTTTTTCTGTTTTCTCTTTGTTTTTATTTTACTGGAGGGCAGACTTGTTTATCTTCAGCTTGCTCAAGGGGATGAGTTGGCTTTAAAGGCTGCGGAGCAGCGAACTGTCAGTTTGAAGATCGGCAACTTTTTCAGAGGAGATATTGAGGACCGGAAGGGCAGATCATTATTGGATTCTCAAACAGCTTATTATCCGGTTGTTTTTCCTTCACTTATTTCAGACTCACAAGGGCCAACTCAGCAGCTGCGGTCTATCCTGTCCAATAATGATGATGCTCAGAAGCTTGTTGCTGATTTTGAGGCAGGTATGGAAGGAACCAGCCCTTTTATGCTTGTTGTTCCCCTGAATGAAAATGAGGCCGAAAAAGTGATATCACAACAGATACCGGGTGTTTATCTGGCAGAAATTAAGCAGCGACTTGGCCCCGGTGCTCTGGCCCAGCATATTGTGGGTTACACCAGGGGTTCAATACTTCGGCAGGAGCTGGAACAGGGGGTCAGCGGAATCGAAGCGGTTTACAATAAAGAGTTGTCCCCTGAAGAATCCACTTTAGAATTGGCTGTTGTAGTGGACAACCGTGGTGAAAAGATTCCAGGCAGGGGTCTGCTGCTGCGTGGGGATAAAGGGGAGGTTGCCAGAGGGAATGATGTTGTTCTTACTTTGGATCGAGATGTCCAGCAGGTTGTGGAAAATGTATTGGATGAGAAAGGTATAGAGGGTGCAGCAGCTGTAATTGATATTGCTACAGGAGAGATCAGAGCTCTGGTCAGCCGCCCCACATACTCCTACAGTGAGGGTGCTTTGACCGGGGATGAATTTGACCGCAGCACAGCACTGTACCACCCAGGTTCTATTTTTAAAATTGTTGTGGCAGCTGCTGCCCTGGCAGAAGGGGTAGTTGAGCCAGATGAGACTTTTACATGTGAAGGCAAATATCTTTTTAGAAGTGGGGAATCTATTTCCTGTTGGAAAGAAGATGGCCATGGGGAGTTAACCTTCAGGGAAGCATTTGCTCACTCCTGTAACCATGTATTTGTTGAGGTTTCACTGCGGCTCGGCAGGAAAAAGTTGGAGTATTACGCAGAACAATTAGGTTTGACAGAAGGTATTAACGGTTATGGAGTGTCCGGAGCCCAGGGAAGAGTGGAAATAGGAGAGTTTGATGGGCAACTGGGAAATGCAGCTTTAGGGCAGGAGGGTGTCCGGATCAGCCCAGTGAACCTGGCTGCACTGGCGGGTACAGTTGCCAGAGGAGGAGAGTACCGCAGGCCCAGTCTTGTTAAAAAAATCTGTGACACAAGTGGTCAAATCAGGAAAATCAAACAGTCCGCCCCAACCAAGGTGCTACCAGAAGATGTAGGCCGGGAACTGCAGAAAATGATGGAACTTACTGTTAAAGAAGGCACAGGGAAAAACGCGGATGTGCCCGGTTTGGGAAGTGCCGGTAAAACCGGTTCAGCTGAAACCGGAAGGAAAGATGAAAATGAGCAGTCTGTTAATAATGCCTGGTTTGTTGGTTATACTCCCCTTGAAAAACCGCAATTGGCTGTGGCGGTTTTAGTGGAAGGGGGAGGATCAGGTGGAGAAACTGCTGCTGTTTTGTTTAATGAAATTATAATTGCTCTTCAGCAGACCAAAATCCAACCCCTGTCATTATCAGAGTAATACAGGGGTTGGATTATTTAATCAGAGATTTTTTCTTTTTTTAATTTTCAATCTTCCGCTCTGTTTTTTATTAATTGCTATAAATGGAGCTGAACCTGTATCTTCATGTACAAACAGCGGTTCCTTAGGATCCTGTTTCTGCTCATCCAATTAAAAACACTCCATATCAGGTCATTTTTTGAACTCCATCAACTTTAGTATCACCCTGTCTGGACACAAAAGTCTTACAGCAGGTTTCCATACATGTTTCTGCAGGTGTAGAGGAAAGGGTTTGAGCGCGTTTGGCATCTACCTCATCTGGCTGACTTTCTCCAAATTCATCGTTGGTTACCATAATCTCATTGGCCTGACACATGTTACCCTGGGTCCAGTAATGGCAGTTGTCAACTAAGCAGTGAATATGCTGTTTTTGTTCCATATCCCTCGCTCCTTTATTTATTTTTTTCATTTCTATTTTGGACTGAAGCTGAAAAAAATATTCTAGGGCTTATGTCATACCATTTGGGGCAAGTTCATTAAACAGTTTTTTTAATGCTTTTTTTTCAATGCGTGATACATAACTGCGGGATATTCCGAATAAACGAGCGATTTCCCGCTGTGTTTTTCTGGGTTCTCCACCAAGCCCGTATCTCAGTTCTAAAACCCTGCGCTCTCTTTTGCCTAGTTTTTTCATTTTTTCAAGCAGCCTGTGGGACTCAAAAAACTTTTCTACTAGGTCAGATACAGAATCAGGATCTGTCCCCAGAATATCGATCAAGGTTATTTCATTACCTTCTTTATCTGTGCCAATAGGGTCGTAAAGGAAAACCTCACTTCTGATTTTCTTAGATGCCCGCAGGAACATAAGAATCTCCAAGTTTATGACACAACCCTGCGGAAAAGATTAACATAACTAAACTGTACCACCATGATTTTTAATGATTTTTACAGCTTCATCTACACGCTCATCACCTGTAATAAGAGTTAATAAAAAAGCATGCCCTCCTGCGAATCCGTAGTCCCTGTCTCCAAAACCGCTTGCTGAAGGAATCAGCTGCCAGGAGGGTGTTTCGTGGGAAACTCTGTGGATTTGTATTTCTTTAAACCCAGCATCTAGCAGGTCCTTTCCGGCTTCTTGAGCCTTATTTGATGTAGGAAAGTATGAAAGGATACTTCGTTCACCTGGTTTTAACTGCAATCAAATCCCCGCCTTGTTTTGAATTCTCTTTAAATATCACCATAAGCTTCATTGCTCTTAAATAGTAGATTATCCTAAAGCAAAAAAAATATGATTTTATGCTTTCAGCTTAGTGCATAGGACAATCTGTGAAAACGTATCAATGCTAGAAAAGGGGGGGGTAAAATGGGGCAAAATCAACCGTCGGTTCGGCTTATTTTTGCTGGAGGTGATGGATTAAAGACTGCCCACTGTTTTTTGGCTGAGAAGCTGTTGGAGATGAAGGAGAAAGAGGGGAAAAGGGATTGCGTGCTGCCATCTACATCAGAGTAAGCACTGAAGAGCAGGCTGTGCATGGATATAGTCTCAGCGAGCAAAAGGAAGCCTGCCGAAAAAGGGCTGAAGAGATGGGTGTCAGTGAGATCTTAATTTTCGCTGATGAAGGTGTTTCCGGTGCTACTTTGGAGCGCCCGGGTCTTAACGCGCTCAGGGATGCTGTTAATTCCGGAAAGATTGAATGTATTCTGTTACGGGATCCGGACCGGCTTTCCCGCAAACTGGCACACCAGCTTTTTCTCAGTGAAGAGTTTGAAAAAGCGGGAGTCAAGCTGGAGTTTCTTGACTTTGAGTGGAAAACAACACCTGAAGGCAGGTTATTTTATTCTATTAAAGGAGCTATCGCTGAATATGAGCGGGAAAAAATTCGGGAACGTGTCACAAGAGGCAAACTGCAGAAGGCAAAGCAGGGAGGAATACCTGTTAATTTTGATGTTTATGGTTACCGATATGACCCTGCAGCAGGAGAGGTTTCACTGGATGATGATGAAGCTGATGTGGTGCGCAGGATCTTCCAGTGGTTTGTCAGGGAGGACCTAGGAATAGCCGGTGTGGCTAACCGCTTAAATGAATTAAAGATTCCTACACGCCGAGGAAAAAACTTCTGGCACCGCCAGGTGGTAAAACAGATTTTGAGTAATTCAGTTTTTATCGGTGAATGGAAATACGGGAAACAGGATTGGTGTACCCGTAAACCGCGGCCTTTAGAAGAGGTGATCACAATACCGGTTCCAGCTGTAGTGGACCGGGAAACCTGGCAAAGAGCACAGGATAAACTCTGTCTGCTGCGAAAAAATTGGTCACATAAGAGCAGCAGATATCTTCTTTCCGGATTATTAATTTGTGCTGATTGTGGTAACACTATGAGTGGTGCTTATATGAACTGGTGGGGAAGAAGGGGGCGCCGTTATACCTGCCGCCGATCAAAAGCAGTATCACAAAATCTGGGGTGTCATCCGACCAAAGCTGTTTTAGCTGATACCCTGGAAAGAGTGGTCTGGGAGCAGGTTAAGGGAGTTATCTGTGACCCGATGGGTGTTGCCAGAGAAGCGTATGCAGCAGGCAGCAGAGTTGATGAACTAAACCAGGAATATGAGCTATTGATCAGGAGATTGACAAAAGTAGAAAAGGGAAGGGCAGCTGTTTTAGATGCCCTGACTGCCGGTCTGTTAGAATTAGATGAAAAGACCAAAACCAAGCTATCAGATTTAAAATGCCGGGAAGAAAGACTGATCAAGAGGAAAAAGGATGTAGAGCAGCTGCTAGAATACATAAAAAATATCACAGCAGATGATCTGGAGAAAGAGGCTGAGCTTTTTCTGGAGAACGTTGACACCCTTAGTTTTGAAGATAGGCAGTTTTTAATCAGAACAGTGACATCGCAAATCATAGTCACAGGAAGGCCACAAAAGGGCTCATCGGGAAAAAACATGAGCGGGATGCAGATAACCTTGGTGCTGAAAGTAGAAAATGGGGGCAGTGGAGCTTTTATCCCTTAAGATTTTGTCATGAGAATCTCATTTTCGATGCAGCGGGCGGCATAGGTGGCCAGTTTTGTTCCTTTTTCGGTCTTAAAGGTATTAATTGCCTTAATCAAACCGATGGTACCTATAGAAATCAGATCATCAGGGTCATCACCTATACTATCAAATTTTTTGATAATGTGAGCTACTAGCCTTAGGTTATGTTCGATAAGAATATTTCTTGCTTCTTCATCACCCTCTTCCATACGGCGCAGGTAAATGGCTTCATCCTCCTCAGATAGTGGCCGGGGGAACGCATTGTTGCTGATATATCCTCCCAGGAGGACGAGTCCTTGAAGAAAAGATAAAGCTGTTGCCAGGAACAGCTCTAATGACACATAGATCCCCTCCGCTCATTAATCACATATAATAATATGGTTTGGGAGATCAGATGGTGCATGTCTAACTTGCCATGACCAGACAACTGGTTTATTATTCTTATAAATGGATGAGGATAATAGAGGGGTAATTGTATGAATCTTCTATTGCCTATGAAAACTTACAATACTATTTTTGATATTCCCCTTGTTCAATTATATACTTTCGGCATCAGAGGTATCATTTTTGACCTCGACAATACCCTAACTGAGTGGAACAATCCTGAGCTTTCTTTAGAAACCATCTCATGGCTGGAAGACGCGAAAAAAATGGGATTTAGTATGTGTTTTGTTTCCAATAACTCCGATGTGCGCGTCCGGGAAGTAGCAGATTTGGTTGAAATACCCTTTGTCGCCCGGGCAGGTAAACCGCGGCGCCGCAGTTTTCGCAGAGCAATGGATTTGATGCAGACCAAACCGGAAAACACCGCGGTGGTTGGGGATCAAATTTTCACAGATATACTGGGAGGAAACCGACTGGGTTTATTTACTGTTCTGGTTTCACCCATCAGCAGAAAAGAGTTTATCGGAACCCGTTTTGTCCGGCTCATTGAAAAGATTATACTCAAGAGGAATAAATAGAGGAGAGAGTTGGACAGAGATGTTGGGAAATAGGGGAGGAAGTTTGATTAAGAATAAGGGGCGTATCAACGCCCCCGTCTTTTCAAAGCAAGCAGGTAAACTTCTTCACCACCCCCTATACTATTGATTGCTTTTTCAGTATCCTGCAATTTGTTAATTTCTTCCGGAGAAATGTTCGCTATCTCCATTTCATTTAGAACGTGAGACAATAGATTACCTCCCCTTTATTTTTTTATTATTATGTTCGGAGTTAAAGAAGAATATACATCTTCCGGGAGTTGTTATCAGTTGATTAAAAAGGCTGGCGGTAATTAACTAAGATGAAACATGAAAGAGGAGAATGTTTCAATGCGGATTGGTGGTATGACAAAGGTTTTTGCTTTGTTTGGTGACCCGGTGGGTCATTCCCTTTCCCCAATAATGCAGAATACAGCATTTCAAGCCCTGGGAATGGACTGCTGTTATGTGACTTATCTTGTCCACAAGGAGGACCTCAGTGCTGCTGTCCAAGCTGTCAGAGCTCTGCACTTAGGTGGGGTTAATCTGACCATTCCCCATAAAGAGAGTGTTCTGCAGTACCTTGATGAGGTACAGGAGGACGCGCAGCTTATCAGAGCGGTAAATACCATCGTCAACCGGGATGGTTGTTTATTTGGTTATAATACAGATGCACCTGGTTTTCTTGCATCTCTCAAATCCACAGGGTTTGACCCAAATGGAAAAAGGGTATTGATTATAGGAGCCGGTGGAGCCGCTCGTGCTGCTGCTTTTGCTTTAGCAAAGGATGGTGCAGCACGGATCGACATATTTAACAGGAGTTCAGAGAAGGCGGAAAAGCTGGCTCAGGACCTGCTGCAGGTCTATAGGCTCTCTGCAGGTGCGAGGGAGGCGAACACTTCACTCATAAAGAGTTTAAAGAGTGCTGATCTGTTGATCAATGCAACACCTGTGGGTATGTATCCCAACCATAGGTCAGAACCACTCCTTACCAGAGAGCAGCTCCATCCCGGACTGCTGGTTTGTGATTTAATATATAATCCGCTTAAAACAAGGCTTTTAGAAGAGGCAGAGGCTGCAGGCTGCCGGGTTTTAAGCGGGCTAGAGATGCTGGTATGGCAGGGTGTGAAAGCTTTTCAGTTGTGGACAGGAAGAGAAGCTCCAGTTGATTTGATGCAGGATGCAGTTCTTCAAGCCTTTAAAGAAACGTAAACAAGAAATTTCCGCAAACTAAAAAATTTTTTTATTGGGGATGATGGGTATGATGCGGTTTTTAACTGCAGGTGAGTCACACGGACCTGTTTTATGTGCTGTTATTGAAGGTTATCCAGCAGGGGTTGAGGTGACAGAGGAGCAGATCAATGCTCAACTGGCAAGGCGGCAGGCTGTTTATGGCCGTGGGGGTAGGATGAAAATTGAAAAGGACCAGGTAGAAATTCTCTCAGGTGTGCGCCAGGGTTTAACACTGGGAAGCCCTATCACTCTTCAGATCAAGAATTTGGACTGGGAGAATTGGCGGGGGGTTATGTCCAGTGACCCCAGTGAGTTTCAAACAGAAAGCGCACTAAAAAGGGAAGTGAACAAGCCACGCCCAGGGCATGCTGATCTGGCCGGTGGTATCAAATATGGCCATCGCGACCTGCGCAATGTATTGGAAAGAGCCAGTGCCAGGGAAACAGCCATCAGGGTTGCGGTGGGTACTGTTGGGAGAATTCTGATCAATGAGTTGGGCTGCAGTGTTTTCAGCCATGTGGTACAGCTCGGAGAGGCATTAGCACCTGACTATGGTGATGAAATTTTTTCTGCTGAATTTGTTAAATCAGTATCCGACTCTCCTGTAAGTTGTGCTGACTCCAATACAGCTGCAGCAATGATGGATCAGATCGATCATGCTAAAGAAAAAGGGGATACACTGGGCGGTGTTTTTGAAGTGATCTGTACAGGTCTTCCACCTGGACTGGGGAGTTATGTACACTGGGATCGGCGGCTTGATTCCCGTTTAGCCGGAGCCTTAATGGGGATCCCTTCGGTTAAAGGGGTTGAGAACGGGCTGGGTTTCCGGGGAGCAGGGCTTTTGGGTTCCAATTACCATGATCAGATTTATTGCACAGGTCAAGGGGATATATACCGTACTACCAATAGGGCTGGAGGTTTAGAGGGAGGAGTAACCAATGGGGAACCTCTGATTTTAAGAGCTGTGGTCAAACCCATTCCCACCCTGGGTAAGCCTCTGGCTAGTATTGACCTGCGAACTGGAAAAGAGAGTTTGGCTTCAGTGGAACGGAGTGACTGCTGTATTGTTCCTGCTGCTTCTGTGATCGGTGAAGCGGTGGTCTCCTGGGTGCTGGCTGAAGCAGTAATGGAGAAATTCGGTGGTGATAGTTTAAGTGAGATTTGCTTGCGATGGCAGGAGTACCTTGATGATATTCATGTGATACAAGGCCGCACTGTATAGCTGATAAATACCCAGGATAGTTTTTGGATGATCGGTGGTGGATCAGTTGAAGAGCAATATTGTGCTGACAGGCTTTATGGGGGTTGGAAAGACAGCTGTCGGTAAACAGCTGGCTCAAC
>CAZZEY010000037.1:0-9463 GCA_964653445.1 uncultured Syntrophaceticus sp.
GTAGCCCGGGCATAGCCGTCCGCGGCATGAGCTGCAGCCTGTTCATGGCGCACCAACACATGCTTAATGGAGGAGTCATACAGTTTGTCATAGAGGGGTATCACCGCTCCTCCCGGGTAACCAAAAATGACATCCACACCCTCTTTTCCCAGGGCTTTAATAATAACCTCAGCCCCAGTCATTTTCATGGTTCCCACCTCCCTCCACTCTTTAAAACAGCACCTTCACTGGCTGATGCTACAAGCTCCGCATAGCGGGCAAGGTAACCATATTTGACCTTGGGCTCAGGATGCTGCCAGTTATTCTTCCGCTGCTCCAACTCCTGGTCATCTACCAGAATATTCAGTTTGCGCCCGGGTATGTCAATTTCAATCATGTCACCGTCCCGGACCAAAGCAAGGGGGCCACCCTCTGCTGCTTCAGGGGAAATATGCCCGATAGATGCACCCCTGGTGGCACCAGAAAAACGCCCATCTGTAATCAAAGCTACTTCCCGCTCAAGCCCCATGCCCGCTACTGCAGATGTGGGTGTCAGCATCTCCCTCATACCAGGTCCCCCTTTGGGACCCTCATATCTGATAACAATGACATCCCCTGATTTGATTCTTTTATCTAAAATGGCTTTCACCGCATCTTCTTCACTATCAAAAATCCGAGCAGGGCCTGTATGCTCATACATATCGGGGTCCACAGCAGCCTGCTTTACTACCGCGCCATTTGGGGCCAGGTTTCCTTTCAAAATGGCCAGCCCCCCGGTCTGGCTGTAAGGATCTGCAGCGGTGCGGATCACTTCAGGCAGTTTAATAGAACTGGATTCTACATTCTCAGAGAGGGTCTTTCCTGTTGCTGTTAAGGTATCCCCTGCCACAAGTCCGTGAGATAAGAGCTCTTTTAGCACAGCAGGGACACCCCCTGCAACATCCAACTCCTGAATGTGTGTGTTTCCCGCAGGGCTCAGTTTACATAGATGAGGAACCCTGCTGCTGATTTGGTCGATCATATCCAGATCAAGTGTGATGCCTGCCTCTCTGGCAATAGCCGGCAGGTGCAGGACCGTATTGGTAGAACCGCCCAATGCCATATCCAGGGCTAAAGCATTGATAAAAGCCTTATCAGTGAGAATATCGCGGGCACAGATGTCTCTGTGTACCAATTCCATTATTTGCCATCCGGCATCTTTAGCCAGGCGGATTCTAGCAGCGCTCACTGCAGGAATCGTGCCATTTCCGGGTAAAGCCATCCCCAGTGCCTCACTGAGGCAGTTCATAGTATTGGCTGTAAACATTCCAGAACATGAGCCACACCCCGGACAGGCTGCTTCTTCAAGTTCCTCTAATTCTTCCAGAGTGGCTTTTCCCGCCTGAACAGCCCCTACACCCTCAAAAATTGTGCTTAAACTGACATCCCTGCCCTGGAAACGACCAGCAAGCATTGGTCCACCGCTGATGATCACTGAAGGAAGATTCAAACGGGCTGCGGCCATCAACATCCCGGGAACTATTTTGTCACAGTTGGTGATCAGAACCAACGCATCCAGGGCATGAGCCATAGCCATTACTTCTATGGAATCAGCGATCAACTCTCTGCTTACCAGGGAGTAGCGCATCCCCTCATGGTTCATGGCAATGCCGTCACAAACAGCTATCGCCGGGAATTCTAAAGGTGTACCCCCATTTGCCCGCACCCCTGCTTTTACAGCATCAGCGATCTGATTAAGGTGCATGTGTCCTGGTACCAGATCATTTTGTGAGTTAACAACTCCGATAAATGGCCGATCCTTCTCCCATTTTGTCAACCCTAATGCATTTAATAAGGACCTGTGAGGAGCCTTCTCAAGCCCCTTTTTGATGATCTCGCTTTTCACGCGAGCTCACCTCCTCTCCTAATATTTTTCAGCTATTAATGCGATAATGCTGCCCTAAAGCTGCATTGGCTGCTGTTCTTGTTTCAGATCCTAGTCATTAGTATAGATTTCAGTGCCTTCACTCACTACCAATTCCCGATAGGCCTTCATTAGATCCCTGGTGACATTTCCGGGTCTGCCGTCATCTCCGATGGTGCGGCCATCTACCTTAACAACTGGAATCATTTCTGCCGCGGTACCGCTTAGGAAGCATTCATCTGCCACAAAGACATCATGTCTGGTAAATACTTTTTCTGCTGTAGGGTAGCCCAATTTGGCGGCAACTTCCAAAATGGCATTGCGTGTTACCCCCTCCAAAATCCCCAGATAGGGGGGAGATGTAATCACTTCACCATTTTTCACAATAAAAATGTTGTCTCCTGTACACTCAGTAACATAGCCCTCACTATTCAGCAGAATCGCTTCAGAAACTCCCGCCAGATTGGCCTCAATCTTAGCCATGATGTTATTCAAGTAGTTCAAGGATTTGATGCGTGGATTGACACCCTCAACTATATTGCGGCGTGTGGGAACGGTCACAACTTCCAGACCTTTTTCATATAACTCTTCGGGATAAAGCTGAACCCCTGATGTGATGATATAGACTGTGGGTTTCTTACAACTCCGGGGATCTAGCCCCAAATCCCCTTTCCCTCTGGTGACAACAAGCCTGATATAAGCATCGCGCAGCTTGTTACGGCGCAGGGTTTCCAAAAGTGCCTCACATATCTCATCCTTGGTCATCCCAATATCCATGAGAATAGATTTTGCCGACTCATAGAGACGGTCAATATGCTCATCAAGACGAAATACACGGCCATTATAAGCACGAATCCCCTCAAATACCCCGTCTCCATACAGCACACCGTGGTCAAAGACTGATACTTTTGCTTCTTCCTCATCAACAAATTCACCATTGAGATAAACAATCAATCCCACTTCAATAGCCCCCTTCCTTTTGAAAGTCACCGGTTAGATTTGAACATATTCCCAGCATAAATAAAAAAGACCCCTCCATTCCCGACATTATATGTCAGGGACGAGAGGGACCCGCGGTACCACCCTGATTGCTGCCATCATTTAAAGCAGCCGCTTTAAAACCCCGTTGATTTAACGGACAACGGTTCGTCCGGCAGCACCTACTAAGCGTATTAGCTTTTCGGATAGCAGTTCTCAGGGATGAGCATTCTTGCTACACCCAGTACTGGATTTCAGCATACCCAGCTCTCTGTAACCGGGATTAAGCAGCAGAATATGTTCCCGTCATGACTTTTAATCAGTGTTAATTTTATGAATAAAATAGTACACAACCGATAAAAATATATTTCTACTAGTATAGGGAATAGCAGGTTAGCTGTCAACCACTTTTTTGACAAATATAAACCGCGCAGGTGACAGTACTGGTGATCGGTTTTTAAGCGCGGAGGAAAACTTCCCGGTGATCACGAGCCTAGTAAAAAGCAATAAGGCAATAAGGCAAGCTTGGCACCGATAAAAAGTAAAAAGCAATAAAGCAATAAAGCAAGCCTGGCACCGATAATGGCACCAATAAAAATTTTTTATGAAAAAATATTTTTTGGAGAAGGAATTATTGGAGGAATATCGAACATGATTATTAAGGTCTTATTTGTCGTGTTGGGGGTGATCACATTCAACTAACCAGGCAGGGAGAATATGCTATCAGATGTGTGCTTGAGTTAGCACGTAATCATAGCAATAAGTACTTAACAACTAAAACTGTTGCCGCAAAGCAGGATATACCACCCCCCTTTTTGACTAAAGTGCTCAGCCCTTTAATTAAAGGGGGGATCATCACCAGCCACCGAGGTGCTGGGGGAGGGATTAGGCTGGCTAAACCCCCAGAAAAGATAACACTAAAAGAGGTAATTGAAATTGTAGAGGGCCATTTTTTCCTTAATCAATGCTTAAGTGAAGCAGGAAACTGCACAAGAAAGCCCCACTGTAAAGTTCACCAGATATGGATCAGAGCACAGAATGCCCTGCTGAGAGAGCTGGATGTAACACTGGATAAGTTGATTTGACATTCCGGTATTGAGATCCGGAGAAATATAATCAACAAAAAGAAGGAGGTTTTTTTGATGGAACTGGTTAATGAAAACAAGATCGGTTTAACCAAAGGTACCCCATTAGAGGAAGATGTTAAGCAGGAATTCCGCGGAGAAACCATGGAGGTCGGCCTCTATCTGGCCATGGCTCGCCAGGCCCAAAGAGAGGGATTACCTGAAGTAGCTGAAGTTTTAAAGACTATTGCTTTTGAAGAAGCAGCACATGCAGCCAGGTTTGCGGAACTCAACGGAAGAATTTCCACCGACACCAAGGCTAATATCGAAAAAATGCTCAAAGGTGAGATTGAAGCCAACATCGGCAAAAAAGAAGCAGCTAAAAAAGCAAAAGAAGCAGGTTTCGATGAAGCTCATGATGCTCTGGATGAGTCTTCTCGGGATGAGGCACGCCATGCCAGAGCACTGCAGGGATTGCTGGACAGGTATTTTAAATAAGTAAATCAGCATTTGAAGGGGCATGATTTGCCCCTTATTTTTTTTCGTCAATTAGAGATGCTATCTGCACAAATACGTCCTTTCTGCGCCTCTCTATTGCATCAAAGTCCATTGCATCATGGTAATGGCTCTCCAGTTCCTGATAGTAGACTCTGGCCTGCTTGAGATAGTAAAGAGCTCTATTAAGGCATTTATCGAACATCTCTCCAGCCTCCTGCGCTTCCTGCTCAAAGTTTGCGAGAATTCCATCATCGAGACAGGTATTGCAGTCAATTTTCTCACAGTATTTCAAAACTGGGAGGGATTCTGGATTAAAATTTTGCTCTTTAAATATATTGAGCACAGCTGTTTTACGCTGCGGCAGCACCACCAGATCGATGAAAGAGGGATCAAAGGCACAGTGGTAAACATCCACCATCAACCCTGAACGGTAAGCAAATTCCGCTACCTCATTCAATATTACCTCCTTTCCGGAACCCGGTTTACCCTCAACAAGATAGAGGAAAGTGATATTATCCAGCAGTGTGGGTAGATGATGCACAATCCCCTGTGGTGTCAAAGCAGAAGCAAAAAGATGCCTTTCCCGAGGGCGCCCATCCCCCCAGGTGAGTTCCTGTCCGAAGATCTGCCTTAACAGGTCACCGATTAGGCGGTGAAAGCACTGATGATCAAGGGCTTGATCCCTGTAGCTTTTCTCCTCATCCCGGGCCATCTTGGCCATCCGCAGCCTGCTGTAAGCTGTGTTAAAACTCTGCGTAACCCGCTTTTTTAGAGAAATAATTTCCTCTTTTTTGGGCACCAGCTTTTCCTGGTCCCAGTAATCACCAAGGTTTATAATCTCGTCAACTGCCCCTGGATAAAGGGGGTCAGTCACATGGGGTGCTGTGCCGTCGATGATTGCCACCTTAAAAGCGGGCAGTACTATCCCATCGAGAGAATCATAATCAGAAGAACACCAGTGGTATTCCAGATCGATTCCTCTTTCCTGTAGTTCTTTTCCGATCCGCTTCATAAAGGTTGATTTACCGGTACCCGGGCCGCCCTTGAGTAAAAAGATACGTCTGGCATCATCACCAATAATATAATCATAAAAAGAGTAAAATCCCAGACAGGTATTTCCGCCCGGGAAAGCCATTTTGACACTGCCCTCTGCCATATTCGAACCTCCCTGTTTTGAAACCTGGATTGGCAGTATAAAGGAAAAGGCGCCACAGAGGACGCCTGCTGCCTCTATTCAATTTTACACATTAAATAAAACAATTATGCAAAAGGAGGTTAGAGGTGTCTCAATGCCTCTGCCGGGCTTAATGATGCAGCCCTGCTGGCAGGGTAGAGCCCAAAAAAGATACCGATCACAACAGAAAAACCGATAGCCAGAAGCACGGTCCATACTGAGATCAAAGGTGGCCATTCTGCTACCAATGCAATGGTAAAGGCACCGGCGATACCTAAAAGCATACCGATAAAACCGCCCAACAGACAAAGGGCCACAGCCTCACCTAAAAACTGCTGCATAATATCCCGCTTGCGTGCACCCAATGCTTTCAAAAGGCCGATCTCCCGGGTTCTTTCAGAAACTGCCACTAGCATAATATTCATCACACCCACACCACCAACCAAAAGAGCAATCCCTGCCACAGCACCGATAACAGTGGTCAAAACAGAGGTAACATTACCCACCATCTCAAGCTGCTCCTCTAGAGTTGTGCCCATATAGTGCTTGGAAGTACTGGAGTGTCTGCTTTCCAGTATCTTAATGCTGTCGGAAATAGCCTGAGGAAGTGCATCTTCAGACATCGCAGTACCGCATAATTGGCTGATCACCCGGGTGTTGAGCATATCCTGTGCCTGGGTAATTGGTGTATAAACAGTCCGGACACTAAAGCTATCCATCATCGATGATGGGGCCTTCTCCAGCACCCCCACCACAGTCAGGGGTGTATCCTGTACAAAGATCTTCTTACCAAGGGGATCATCATTAGGGAACAGGTCCTCAGCAAGAACTGCATCGATGACCACCACCCGGGAGTGGGAGGTCACATCCAGATCGGTGATAAAGCGCCCCTTTTCTATAGAAAGGTTCATAACATGGATCAAATCAGAATTTGTACCATAAAGAGAAGCCATGATAGTATTTTTATCGCTGTTGGGAAGCCGGACATCCACCATGGGCCCAAGGGTTATGGCAGCCATCTTATCCACTGCAGGGGAAAGTTCTTTGATCAGTGTGGGATCCTCGAAACTGAAAGTACTGGAATCAGCTGTTTCCCCCCGCATATAATCAGGGCTGATATCAAAGTAAAGGCTGCTGCCCATCTTCTCGATCTCAGATATAATTACATCCTGTCCACCCTGTCCCACTGCTACAACAGCGATTACACCAGCAATTCCGATGGCGATGCCAATAGTGGTAAGCACGGCCCGCATGCGGTGAGCCCGCAGATTTTCCCATACTATTTGTATCAGATCAGCGAAGTTCATCTTTTGCCTCCTCCCGCACGATCTCCCCATCCCGGAAATAAATTACCCGGCTAGCATGAGCGGCAATGTCCGGCTCATGGGTCACCATAACAATGGTTCTGCCTGACCGGTGCATCTGTTGAAAGATCTCCATAATCTCCAAACTTGCCTTTGTATCCAGGTTGCCTGTAGGCTCATCAGCGAAGATCACCAGCGGGTTGTTGGCCAGTGACCTGGCGATAGCCACACGCTGCTGTTCACCACCAGATAGTTCAGCTGGTTTATGGGTCAGCCGATGACCCAAGCCAACCTGCTCCAGCAGCTCCTGAGCACGTTTACGGCGCTCATCCCTAGGTGCTCCTGCATAGATAAGTGGTATCTCCACATTCCGCAAAATGGGATGTCTGGGAAGAAGATTGAAGCTTTGGAAAACAAACCCTAACTTTCTGTTGCGCAGGACCGCCAGTTCATCATCTTCCAGTGAGTTTACCTCTCTGTCATCCAAATAGTACTCACCACCAGTAGGTCGTTCCAAGCACCCTAAAATACTCAGAAAAGTAGATTTGCCGCTGCCGGAGGGGCCCATAATGGCCACAAAATCCCCCTCGGGAATCTCCAGGTTGACCCCCCTTAGTGCATGTACAGCAGCATCTCCCTTTCCAAATACCTTGGTCAGTCCGCTGACCCTGATCACTGGGCTCCACCGCCAGTCAGGCGCACCTTCTGCCCATCCTCAATATCTTTGGGTTCTAGTATCACCTGAGTCTTTGCTTTGATTCCCTCTTTTATCTCTGTATAAAGCTCATTACTGTGGCCGGTCTGAACTGTAACCTTTTTTGCGGTCCCATTCTCTACTACAAAAACAGTTTTGTTTTCACCCTCTTTTGTGATCGCTTCATTGGGAATCAACAGGGATTTACGTGGTACAACCCGATAGATGACCACATCAACTGTAGCACCCGGTTTGAGGGCCGCTCCATCGTCTATAGTTATGCAAACTTTAATATAGGTTTCGGTTTGACCCATCTCCGGACTGCTCACAACAGGTGCGATCCGGTCCACTTCGCCCTTTACCACCTGTTCAGGTGCTCCTGCCCAGCGCACCTCTACCTCCTGCCCTGCTTTAACCCCATTGATATCCTGTTCACTTAAGTTGGCAACCACCTGCAGTTTGTCAGGGTTGCCTACGGTTATCAGAGGCATACCCATCTGGGCATAACTCCCGTTTTTTGCCGCAATCTGAAGCACAACACCATCTATCGGTGACTTAATCTTTCCTTTCTCAACAGCAGAGCGCGCCGCATTAACTCCTGATTTGGCCTGCTCCACCTGGAGTTGCAGAGCAGAAGTGTCCATGCCCTTTGCTTGCATTTCTACTGCACTATTGGCTTGTTCTGCTGCAGTAACTGCCTGCTGTGCCTCAGCCAACTCTTTCTGTCCTGCCTTGCCTTCCTGAATGAGTGCCTTGACAGCCTCCAATCCCTGCTGAGCTAATGCCAGGTTTTGTTCAGCTTCTTTTTTAGCAGCAGCCATTTCCTGATTGGCCTTATTTGCATTAGCCAGCGCCTTTTCTGCCGCATCTAAAGCATCCTCTGCCTCAGCTAACTGCTCTTTTTGCTCAGAGACATCCAGTTCCGCTAAGACCTGTCCCTTTTTAACCTGCTCACCCTCTTGGACCTTTAAGGTCAGCTTAGCTGGCATTGTCAATGTCGAAGCCACATCTGCCGAGTCAACCACTTCAACCTTTCCAGTAGCCAGGACCTTATCTTCATACTCCATTGTTTTGGCTTCAGCGGTTTTAACATCTACCATTGATTCACTATTGCTTTTGATCACTGCTCCTATAATAACTGCAACGATCAATGCAAGTCCTAAAATTACTGCGATTTTCTTCTTCAACAAGATCCTCCTTCCTCAGCCTCTAGTAGAGAGCAGCTGCCCAGTTTCCCAATGCACCCGTTATTAAGGCATATATCAGCCAGAGCGCGAACAAAAAGATTACAGCACCATTTGGCTGCTTATCTTTCATCACAGCAGCAGCACCGATCCCACAGAGAATGATACTCCACCATGTAAAAGGGCTGCAGGCTGAAAGAAAAGAATACAAAAACCCGGTTTGGGCTGGGGCAAATACTGCCAGACTGAGATTTACTTTATCAATGTTTTCAACAGCTGTAAACATAATCAGGATATTTGTGATAACCGCGCCGAGTACAGCTGGAGCATATCCATAGATACCAACAGTAAACAGACTGCCGAAAGGCGCTTCCTGGGCCCGGATGGCAGAAAATATCTTCAACAAAAGCGCGATTATCAGCGACATTACCCAGGGAGCCAGAACAGCCATAATGATAACAACCACAGAGGTGCTGGTCTGAGCCACAGCCTCAAGTGTCTCTGCAGACATTTGCTCTGTGGCAAGCTCAGAAAAATCAACCCCAATCGAAGAAAACTCCTTTACCTTAGGCAGAGTAAGCAACGCAAAAGCAAGATTAATAATAGTCAGTGTGATTCCAGCCGCCCAAAAGCGCGGTCTCTCTGCAATCTCTTTAAAAGCATTACCTGGACTTGTAAAAACCTC
>CAZZEY010000038.1:0-9299 GCA_964653445.1 uncultured Syntrophaceticus sp.
GGATCATTCCCTTGATGAATGAGCAACCCTTAACTACATATTACAGGGACGGTTCTGCTGCTCGGTTTCCGCGCGGCAGAACCGTCCCGGTGATCGGCCTGCTAACCACTGACCAGTGAAGTTTTATCAGCTTGGCGCCTGTTAGGACAGGAGACCTGCAGCACTTCTTTCAAATAACGGCCAGTATAAGAATCTGGACAACCAGCAACATCCTCAGGGGTGCCTGTGGTGACTACCTGTCCTCCCCCTGCTCCCCCCTCAGGCCCTAGGTCAATAATATAATCCGCTGTTTTAATCACATCTAGATTGTGTTCAATAACAACCACTGTATTTCCGGTTTCGACCAATCTTTCCAAAACCAGCAGCAGTTTTCTGATATCCTCTTTGTGCAGCCCTGTTGTGGGTTCATCCAGTATATAGAGGGTGCGACCATTGCTGCGTCGTGACAGTTCTGTAGCCAGTTTGACCCGTTGGGCCTCTCCACCTGATAGTGTAGTGGCAGGCTGACCCAACTTGACATACCCTAAACCCACATCCACCAGGGTCTGCAGTTTCCGGTTCACCTTGGGTATGTTCTGGAAGAACTCATTGGCTTCACTAACAGTCATATCCAGAACTTCTGCTATGTTTTTCCCTTTGTATTTGACATCCAGAGTTTCCCGGTTGTAGCGCTTTCCCCTGCACTCATCACAGGGCACATAGATATCTGGAAGAAAATGCATTTCAATCTTGATGATACCATCACCCCGGCAGGCCTCACAGCGTCCACCTCGTACATTGAAACTAAACCTCCCCGGTCGATAGCCCCGCATACGGGCCTCCGGTGTCAGTGAAAACAGTTCCCTGATCCCATCAAAAGCACCTGTATAGGTAGCAGGGTTTGACCTGGGAGTACGTCCGATAGGGGATTGATCAATCTTTATGGCTTTATCCAAATGCTCGATACCAAGCATCTGCCTAAACTCCCCAGGGTGAGCATGAGCTCTATGCAGCTTGTTAGCCAGTTCCTTATAGATAATTTCATCTAAGAGGGTGCTCTTCCCGGACCCGGAAACACCTGTGATGCAGACAAACAGCCCCAAAGGTATGTCAACATCAATATTTTTCAAATTGAACTCTCTTGCTCCCTTCACCTGAAGCCAGCGGTCACCTGGTTTGCGCCGGGCATCTGGTACAGGGATCTCACGGCGCCCGCTCAAATACTGGCCTGTTATCGATTCTTCCACCTTAACCAGGTCATCTAAAGTGCCCTGGGCCACCACCTCACCACCATGCACTCCAGCACCAGGTCCGACATCGATGATCTGATCAGCGTTGAGCATCATCTCTTCATCATGCTCAACAACAATAAGTGTATTGCCCAGGTCACGCAGATCTTTTAGTGTTTTGATCAGCAGTGTGTTGTCCCTGGGATGTAAGCCGATGCTGGGTTCATCCAGAATATAGAGCACACCTACCAGACCGGAACCAATCTGGGTTGCCAGCCTGATCCTCTGGGCCTCACCTCCTGACAGAGTACCTGCTGTCCGGTCCAAGGTAAGGTAATCAAGCCCCACATTAATTAAAAATCCCAATCGGGCTTCGATTTCCTTAAGTATCTGATGACCGATCTGCTTTTCCCGCTGGGTCAGTGATAGATTTTTGATAAAGGATAGTGCCTCTGAAATCGTATAACATGTTACCTCTGCAATATTTTTCCCACCCACTGTTACAGCAAGGCTCTCTGGGCGCAGCCGGGCTCCTTCACAATCTGGGCAGGGACGAGAGGCCATAAACTGGTGCTCGATCTCCTCCCGCACTTCCTCTGAATCTGCTTCCCGGTAGCGGCGCATCACATGGTTAACAACACCTTCAAAAGTGCCGTACCAGGACCTGGTCTGACCATAGGAATCCTCGTAATGGTAACGAATCCTCTCTTCTGTTCCGTAAAGCAGTATCTCCTGCATTTCCTGCGGCAGATCCTTGAACACAGTGTCCCAACTGCATCCGTAGTGCTCCATAACAGATTTCACAATCTGTGGATAATAGTGCTGAGTGGAACGGGTCCAGGGCAGCAGTGCTCCCGCTCTGACAGGCTTTTCCCTGTCAACAACCAATTCCGGGTCAGCCTCCATCCGATAACCGAGACCAAAGCATTCCTGGCAGGCCCCATACGGGTTATTAAAGGAAAAGAGCCGGGGTGTGATTTCCATTAAACTGATCCCACAATCTGGGCAGGCGAAATTTTGGCTGAACACAACATCCTCCCCCTTGAGGAGTGAAGCCACCGCGATCCCTTCACCAAGTCCCAGAGCAGTTTCCAGAGAATCAGCCAGTCGGTTTTCCAATCCTGGACGCACCACCACCCGGTCTACTACAACATCTATATTATGCTTTTTATACCTTTCCAGAGTAATATCTTCATCAAGTTCCCTAATCTCACCATTAACCCGTACCCGGACAAATCCCTTCTTCTGAAGATCCTGCAGGATCCTCTGGTGTTCGCCCTTTTTTCCACGAATAACAGGAGCCAGGATTTGAATCTTGGCACCCTCAGGGTAAGAAAGAACATGGTCTACCATCTGGGATACGGTCTGCTGCTTGACTGGCCTGCCGCACTTGGGGCAGTGGGGCTTGCCGATGCGGGCAAACAACAGGCGCAGATAGTCATAAATTTCAGTTACTGTTCCAACAGTAGATCTGGGGTTGCGGCTCCCAGCTTTCTGGTCGATGGAAATAGCCGGGGAAAGCCCTTCAATATAATCCACATCAGGCTTTTCAGCAACACCCAGGAACTGACGTGCATAAGCAGACAGAGACTCCACATAACGCCTCTGTCCCTCTGCATATATTGTATCAAAAGCCAGTGAAGACTTGCCTGATCCCGAAAGACCAGTGATCACCACCATTTTATTACGGGGTATCTCCACATCAATGTTTTTCAGGTTGTGGACCCGGGCACCCCGAATCACGATCTTATCCTGCACCGGGAGGTCAACCTTTTTATTTGATCTGGCACACATACCTTTTATGCCTCCCTGTTATATCCTTCTATCTATCTCTTGGTTTCTGTGGTTTTCCGCCCCTTGCCTTTACGGGAGCGGGAAACCAATTCTTTTCGCATTTCTATGATCAAATCTCGGGCCTCAGCCGCTCTTTCAAAGGCCAGTTCCCGGGCGGCCTTGCGCATCTCCTGTTCCATCTTGGAAATGAGCTTCTCCAGTTCAGATTTACTCATACTTCCTAGGGGCTTTTTGCCCTTGTAGGCTGCCTTTTCTTCAGCCACCTCAGCTGGAAGGGTAATTTCAATAACACCCCTGACAGCCTTTTGAATGGTGCGGGGTGTAATGTTATGGCTTTCATTATACTTCATCTGAATGCTGCGTCTTCTGTTGGTTTCATCGATGGCCCGTCGCATAGAGTCAGTGATATTATCTGCATACATAATCACCTTCCCCTCCACATTGCGGGCAGCACGACCGATGGTCTGGATAAGGGAGCGCTCAGAGCGCAGAAATCCCTCCTTATCAGCATCCAAAATAGCTACCAGAGATACCTCTGGTAGGTCTAACCCCTCTCGCAGCAAATTTATACCTACCAATACATCAAATACGCCTAAACGCAGATCCCTCAAAATATCCATCCGCTCCAGGGCATTGATCTCTGAGTGCAGATAGCGTACTTTGATCCCCAGCTCCCGCATATAATCGGTCAGGTCCTCGGCCATCTTTTTGGTAAGTGTTGTCACCAAGACCCGGTGTTTCTTTTCTACCCGCAGGCGAACCTCCTCAACCAGGTCGTCCACCTGATTTGTAGCACTGCGCACCTCTACCTCGGGATCTATCAGCCCGGTAGGCCGGACGATCTGCTCCACTACCTGGTGGCTGTGATCAATCTCAAATGGTCCAGGAGTGGCAGAAACAAAAACTACCCTCGGTACCTTGGCTAAAAACTCATCAAAGCGCAAGGGCCTGTTGTCCAAAGCAGACGGAAGTCGAAAACCATAGTCTACCAATGTTTTCTTTCTGCTGTAATCACCTGCATACATTCCATTGATCTGAGGTACAGTAATATGGGACTCATCGATCACCACCAGAAAGTCTTCGGGAAAAAAGTCGAGCAAACAATAAGGCGGTTCCCCGGGTTTGCGCCCGGTCAGATGGCGGGAATAATTTTCGATCCCCTTACAAATCCCTACCTCCCTCAGCATTTCCATATCATAACGTGTGCGCTGTTTCAATCGCTGGGCTTCAAGCAGTTTCCCCTCTCTGCGCAGCTCACCCAGGCGTACTTCCAATTCCTGCTCAATGGCCTGGATGGTCTTCTCCATTTTTTCCGGTGCTGTGACATAATGGGATGCAGGAAACACAACCGCATGCAGGCGGCGGGCCAACACCTCCCCGGTCAGTGTATCTATTTCCAAAATGCGGTCGATTTCATCACCGAAAAATTCCACCCGCAATGCCTTCTCTGTAAAGGATGCAGGAAAGATCTCCACCACATCCCCCCTTACCCGAAACCTGCCCCGGGCAAACTCATAATCATTGCGCTGGTATTGAATATCCACCAGTTTGGCGATTACCTCGTCCCGGTCCACCTCCATACCCTGGCGCAGAGACACAACCATATCTCTGTAGTCTGCTGGTGAACCCAAACCATAGATACAGGAAACACTGGCCACAATTATCACATCATCCCGCTCAAACAAACTGGCAGTAGCCGAGTGCCTTAGATTATCGATCTCCTCATTTATCGCTGAGTCCTTTTCAATATATGTATCGGTCTGAGGCACATAGGCCTCAGGTTGATAATAGTCATAATAACTGACAAAATACTCTACAGCATTATCAGGAAAGAACTCCCGGTACTCTCCACAGAGTTGGGCAGCCAGGGTCTTATTGGGTGCGATAACCAGAGTGGGCTTCTGCACCTCCTGTATTACCCCTGCGATAGTAAAGGTTTTTCCAGAGCCGGTCACACCCAATAGGGTCTGAAATGGCATACCACTGCTAATTCCCCTGCTCAATGAGGAAATAGCCTCTGGCTGGTCACCGGTGGGAGAAAAAGGAGATTTAAGCATAAATCCCATTATTATACCCCCCTGATCAAAATAGCCGCTAATTCATCTTGGAGGTGTACTCCAAGGAATCTCCGGTTGCTGGACCGGGAAAGCGGCAAAAAACACAAGTTCTCTTTTCGCATTATAACATAAAGGATTTACCTATAACAATAAGGTATCCAGGCACAACCATACCTAAAAGCAATAAAGCAAGCCTGGCACTGTCGGTGGTTGTTTTCATAAAAATAGAGGATCAGGGGAAATAATAAAAAAAAGGACTTCGGATGTGAATACTGTGAATGAAGCTCTAGTTGTATTAGTTCGCGCGATTATTGGGTTCTTTACACTACTGATCTTTGCACGTCTATTGGGAAAACAGCAGATCAGCCAGCTTTCCTTTTTTGACTATATCCTAGGCATCACCATCGGGTCAATAGCTGCAAATTTGACCACGGACCTCACCTCCAGGACCTGGCCGCACTGGGTAGGTCTGGCGGTCTGGACTATACTGGTAGTAGCTTTACAGTGGATTACTTTGAAGTGGCGCTATGCTTCTAAATATATAGATGGGGAACCAACTGTGGTGATCATGAATGGCAAAATCATGGAAAATACAATGAAAAAGCTGCGCTACCGCACCAGTGAACTCCTCGAACAGCTGCGTCAAAAAAATGTATTTGACATATCACAGGTTGAATTCGCAGTAATGGAGGTAAATGGCCAACTTTCAGTGCTTAAAAAATCACAACACCAGCCAGTTACCCCCCAGGATCTTAATATTTCCACTGACTACCAGGGAATAGGTACTGAATTAATCTATGATGGAGTTGTGGTGGAACAGAACCTTAAACAGGTTAATCTTAATCGCACCTGGCTGGACAATCAGTTGAAAAGTCAGGGAATTAACGACCCTTCTGAGGTATTTCTAGCCAATCTCGATACCCAGGGGAATCTATATATAGACAAATACCAGGATCACCTGAAAAAACTCACAGATATCGGTGACTATCCTGGTCCTCATTGAGGTGAATGTTATGAAAAAAATCATTTTCTATCTGCTTCCAGTTGCTCTGTTGGGGCTGTTTGTTGCAATTATGCTGTCTGGTTCTTACCTCAAACAACCTTTTGGAACAGATGATAATGTCCCCGGTCAAATCTCCCTGGTGAAGAATTATGTCAGAAATGCAGACTGGGAAAATGCCCAAAAGGAGCAGAATAACCTGGAAATGGCCTGGGAAAAGATAATACCCAGAATTCAGTTCAGTATGGAGCGAGATGAAATAAACCAACTGGATATCAGCCTCGCTAGAGCAAAAGCAGCAATAACAGCTAAAGATAAAGCAGGAGCATTGATGGAACTCGAAGAGGCTGCCAGACACTGGCACAACCTGAGTTGGTAAGAATTAGTTATCAATATCTTTGATTATCCTGGATACTATCGGCTCGATCTCCTCTGATGTAAGCATGAGCCCACCCTTCTCCAACTTTTTATGATATTTGTCAAGTTCTTTTCCAGCTTCAGCAAGTTTCAATTTGATCTCTTCATAATCAGTCCCTGAGGAATTGGGTGCTAGTACTAACTCCTTCCCCAGATCCCATACTGTGTCCCCTGAAACTAGTGACAACTCATTATAGCAGCAGGTTCCATTAACAACTGCCACACCGATCTCTGGGAAGAACAGCACCACCAAATCTAAGGGTTCAAGGATAGAGTGATAAACCTCTACGACATATCTACGGCATAAAGCCTGAATCAGGATATCATGCATCACTACAGCGCCAGCACCCACAGGCCCTTTTATCACATAGCGCTTCCTGCAGTATTCCAAGATGTCCGGATAATCCAATCCTCTGGAAACACTCCCGGCGAAATAACGTCTGAGGTAGGTTGGCCTCTCCTTTAGCTCCTCTAAACAACAGCCTGCACCTACAGTATACTGATCCGCTGTTTTGCTGCGGCTCTTGCTGACTGAATGATAAATTTCTCCCGCAGTCTGTACAAGTTTGAGAACTTTTTCATATTCAGTTCCTAGATAACTCGGCACAATACCCCCGGGCAACTCCACTATCACTGTCTCTAATTGAATAGGAAATAACTCTTGTATGGCATATGGATGGTTCCCGCTGAGCATACCAAATTTTTGTGAGGGCACTGTCAATCCTTCAACCATCAAATGGTCATCAGCTCGATGAAAATAATGCACACTATAGCCGCGGTCTGTCAGAGCCAACCCCAGCGCACGAATAACCAAACTCTGTCTTCCTGGGGTGTTTCCCTGCAGCAAATATAACCGCTTTAACTCCTTGAAAAGATTAGTCCAATAAGACAAATATCCTCTACCGGTAAAAGCACTGGCAAAAAAATGCCTGTTTTTGTTCATAATTCTGGGACTACCTGCTGTAGCAAAGCCAGGCAGTGCCTCCCCCCCTGATATTTTTGGTACATATTATTAAACAGAGGGAGTTATGGTGACTTTTTGCCGTAAGTAAACTACAATTAGTCTTTGGAGAAAGTGGGAGAGTAAATGGCACCCGGTAAATTTTGAGAACCTTTAATGGATTTTTTTAAGAAAGCGTTTGAGTAAATTCTTAAGCGGGCTTCCCATGACAAAATCCACATTAGGAGGCTCTCCAGGCTCGGGGACAGTGATTTCACCTAGAATGCCACCAGGTGGTTTGCGCACACGAACACACCTCAGACCACCGGTTTCAGTGGTATAAACCAGTGTAAAGACAGAACCAGCAAACCTAATGGTCTGAGACATCTCATAACGGGAATTGACCGGCTGACCATCTATACTTTCGATCACATCTCCGGAGCGGAGACCAGCTCTGTGTGCAGCTGAGCCCTTGAGCACATCCAATACCATCACACCAGAGGAAGGAGGAACAAAACGCGGCCTTCCCTGCAGTTCCTCCCTGCGCCCTATAAAAATAACCAATTCATGGCCCAAAGGAGAGAATAGAGCCGGAAGGAGAGCTAGTTGGGGGTAATGGGAAGCCAGAACAGACAGGCCTAATAGAACAATGCTGAAAACAGCCAAATGGCTGGCTGACTGCTTTGTTCGCTCCCGAGGGAGACAGGTGATGGCCAGTTCCCCATAACCCAATGCGGCCACAACAGGAAGGATCTGATAGGTGATCTCCGTGTTCCCAGAGATACCCCATGGCCGGATCAGCGGCCACCACTCAGGCATTTGAATCAGGTCACCAGGAAGCTGTTCCACTGTCCCTAAAATTACCATCATCACTGCCAGTGGTATTGGCCAAAACCTTTGTAAATTAAAAGCACCTACCACACGTCCTGCGGTTGTGCGTACATAAACAGGGAGTGGATCCTTGTGTCCACTCAGCAGAATTAAAACACTCTCAACCAGATGCAATACCGCAACCAAACCCATCAAACCGGGTATATTTACCTCCGGATACCCCAGCACAATAGAAAAGAGTGCAAGAATACCACCTGCGTAAGAAAAACACAAAAACCTGGGGCTTAACAGCATTAATATCAGGGCAATAACCCAGAGCCACGCTATTCCTGCCCCATTGATGGTCACACCAAAGATGATCATCAAAAAGCTGCCAATAACACCACCGATACAGCCGTAAACCAAAGATACAAAGGAAATACGCAGAGCAGAACCCTGCTGGCCGTAAATAGCCTCTCTCGTTTTCAGCATGCGGCGGTATTGGGTCCATACCAAAAGTACCACAAGCCAGAAAAAGGGCTGTGCCAACAACTGCAGCACAACAACAGCAGAATTGGCAAACACCTGAACCCAGGGAAACTCCATCAACATATCCCCCTATGCCGCCTGTTTTCCCTCATTTAGACGCTCATACAAAATCTCAACAGCTTTCTCCAACTGCACATCCTCATCTGTATTCTCCGGCTGTTCCACAACAACATCCGGCTGGATGCCCTTTTCATGAATATCATGCCCAGCGGGGGTCAGATATTTATTGGTGGTCAGCTTTACCCCTTCATTACTACCCAGGTTGTATAGTGTCTGCACCAGACCTTTGCCAAAGGTACGCGTACCTACAAGGATCCCGCTGCCGCTGTCTTTGATGGCTCCTGCAACAATTTCCGAAGCACTGGCACTACCCTCATCGATCAGCACAACAAGCGGTACTTGGACTAAAGGTTTGGTCCTGCTGGGATACAAAACATCTTCATTCCCTTCCCGATGCACAATTCTGACAACTGGCCCCTCTTTCAAAAAACACCCTGTCAATTCTATTGCAGCCTGGAGATCAC
>CAZZEY010000039.1:0-9283 GCA_964653445.1 uncultured Syntrophaceticus sp.
GCTGATGGTCGGATTTGAACCGACGACCTGCTCATTACGAGTGAGCTGCTCTACCACTGAGCTACATCAGCATTTCTATCTGCTATTATAACAACTGTACACTGCACAGTAAAGCGTTGAAAAATATTAGCTGAAGTGCTTCTTAAATATTTGCTCCATCTTGTCACCGGCTTCTTTCATAAAAGCTTGATAACGCTTCATCATATCCCTAGCTTCCGGGGTCAGGGATGCTCCTCCTCCACATGCTCCTCCAACCTGAGAGTTTAGGAGTTTAAAACCCAACTGCTTTTCCAGCTTTTTTACAAGATTCCAGGCATGGCTGTAAGACATCCCCATCTCCTCTGCAGCACCTTTAAGTGACCCGTGTTTTTCGACTTTTGTTAAAATATCACAGGGGCCCTCCCCAAAGGCCTTTTCATCTGTTACCAGCCATATTTTATATCTTAACTTAAGCTCTCTTTTTTCGTTCACAACATCTCCCCCCTACTGCCGCTCACCCCGGAGTCCACCAGCTGCTCCCATAATTTCTTCACCCTCTCATAGTCATCTTCAGTATCCACATCCATGGTCATTATATCTGGGGAACCAGGCATGATTACAACCCTTTCCTGATATTTGTCTATTATTTGTCTTCCCCCAATCTCACCAGAAAGGGTTACCAACTCAGATCTCAAACTAATGTCAAAGATAGCCGGCATCCCCACCTCTGGTTTTAGTATCAAAGGTTTTGCTTCCTTAAATTCTTCAATCATTTTATTTATAAAGACCGGTGAGAGAAATGGCTGATCTGCGACTGTATAAATGATACCACTGGCCTTATCACCAACCGCAGCAGCACCAACTGCAACCGATGTTCCCTGACCACTCGTGTAGTTCTCATTAAAAACACATTTTACATCATAATTCATCAGAAGTTCTTCTATCTCACGCTGATAAGCCCCCAGAACAACAATTATTTCCCCCACATCTGTCTGCAGCATGCTGCAGACAGCATGCTCCAATAAGGTTTTATCTCCCAGTTTAAGTAACTGCTTTGGCCTACCCATCCGCTCTGACTGCCCTGCAGCTAAAATCACTGCTGAGATCACTTAATGACCTCCTTTACAGGATCCCGGGACATAGCAGTGGTTACCAGCACCATCTCATAATCTATCACCAGAAGTTGGGCAACTTTCACTGCTTCTTTTAGTGTTTCCGTGCTGTCTGCCTTATTGAGTACAGGTACAAATCTTGCCCCCTGGGACATTTGATCAGCCAGATATGCGTAGTGCTTGATAATATGCCTGACAGTTTCACCAGTTACCAGAGTACCTACCTGTTGGCGAGCCAACTCAGCAGCCAGGTGAGAGTGCTGGACATGGGTTTCTACCAGCGGACAGTTCAAAACATCCACCCCGGTCACGGCAAGCACATGGGTTGCCAGTGATGGCAAAACCGGCTCACCTTCCTGCGGAGCTTTCATTGGGAGTCTTCGGGAGCCGTCAGCTTCCACCAAAATAAAGTCAAAAAGGTCAGTTTTGAAAATATTATCCAGTGTTTCACTGCTAAAACCAACTACCTTATTATTCTCTTTAATAAGCCCTGAAGCTGCCGCTATAATGGCGCTATCAGTTGCTCCCGTTTTCTGCAGCAGCTTTTCCTGCTCCTGTTCGATAATGAAGTGGCCACAGTTTTGTAGTTGAGATACAAACATTTTTGTGCTGGTGGTAACCAGCACCCTCTTTCCCCTTTGGGCGCATTCAGCCGCCAGTTTAAGCATCAAACTGGATTTGCCGCCTCCTCCAACAAAAGCAACCATCCCTCTGTCTATTAATTGCAAAGCTTCATAAATTACCATGATTATCACCTTGGGTAAACTGTTTTCAATCTCACTACATTGCTCTGGCAATATAATATAACACAATCTTTCCCCTGGCTGCTATTAACATAAGGCTAGCAGCCCGGTTTTGTTGTCTGCCCTGTACTTTGACTATGCTGGGATTCTGTCAATTCACTGACCAGGATGCCCGCTAGAATAAGGACACAGCCCAGGATTTTTTGGATGGTAAAAAGTTCACTACCGTAAAAGTAGCTGAACAGGCCAGCAAACACAGGCTCTGCAGCCAGCAGCAGAGCAACCCGATCAGCACTGGTATAGCGCTGGGCCCAGCTCTGGCTTAAAAATGCCAAAGCTGTGGCAAAAACCGCTGTTATAAACAAAGCTATCAAAACATTTTCTGTCCAGTTAATGCTGTTTCCGCCAATACCACCCCAGATTGCAAAACTCAGTAAAGAAACAGCTCCTAACTGAACCAAAGTAAGATCCTGGGCATCCATTACTTTGCTGGCTTCTCTCACAGCCAGGATCTGCAGAGCAAAGAAAACTGCACAGCATAAAACAAGCAGGTCTCCCCTACCGGGCACAAATGTGCCTTCGAGTGAAATGAAGCCTAAACCAACAGCAGCTAAAACCGCCCCTCCCACAGCTCCCCAGTAGGGTAGCTTTTTATCTAAAGCAGCTGCAATAAAAGGAACCATAATTACATTCATCCCTGTGATAAAGGCCGCCTTACTTGGGGTCGTCCAAAGCAGCCCCAGTGTTTGCAAGGCATAACCGGCAAAAAGATAGATACCTGCTCTCAAAGCGGCAGGGTGCCATTTAAACTTTCCTTTTCTAAAGGGAAGCAGAATCAAAAATGCTGCCAGGAAACGAATGGCCAGGAAGGGAAATGTATCAATATCAGCCAGAGCATCTTTGACCAGCTGAAATGTTGTCCCCCAGGCAAAAGCTGTTCCCAGCAAAGCCAGATCAGCAGTAAAGCGTTTTTTCAAATAAATCACCTGTAATTTCATAAATGTTTTTTTACATCATTGCAGGATTTTAAACAACAAATAACGAATATTTATACTTTGGTTTGTATACAAATTGCTGTGTATACCGAACAAACTCTATTGTATCAAAAAAAATATTTTTATGGGGGGATATCCTTGAGCAGAAAAGTTTTGAAATGCCTGTTGATTGTCATGCTGATAGGCATCTTAAGTGTTTTCGGGTTCGGATGCAGCAGTGAAGAACCAGCAGCAACTGAAACCGAAAATGAAAAACCGACATATACTGTAGCCTTTGAGGCAACCTTCCCACCCTTTGAATCAAAAGATGCAGATACCGGGGAATTCGTTGGTTTTGACATCGACCTGATCAGGGCCATCGGTGAAGAAGAGGGTTTTAATGTTGAACTGATGGAAATGGGCTTTGAAGGAATTGTTGCCGCAGTGCAAACAGGTAATGTGGATTTGGGTGTATCCGGGCTGACCATTAATGAAAAACGTCTAAAGTCAGTGGATTTTTCCACACCATACTACCATTCCGCTCTTAGCATTGTGGTGAGAGCAGATAATGATACTATCAAAGGTGTTGAGGATTTAAAGGGTAAAAAGATCGCTGTTCAGATCGGTACAACCGGTGCTGAATATGCAAAAGAAATTGAGGATGCCAAGGTCACAGAATATGACGCTGTCACAGATGCCTTTCTTGAATTGAAGAACGGTGGTGCTGATGCTATTGTCAACGATAATCCGGTAAATCTCAATTACATCAAAGGTAATGAACAGGACTACAAAATTGTGGGTGAAACACTGGAGAGTGAGTACTATGGTATCGCCATCAAGAAAGGCAATACAGAAATGCTTGACAAGATCAACAGCGGCCTGCAGAAGCTGAAGGAAAATGGGAAATATGCAGAGCTGTACAAAAAGTGGTTTGAGGTTGACCCGCCGGAGTACCTGCCTGGTGAGGAAAACGCTTAATAAAATGCCGGAAAACTGGATCTGCGTGGCTGACCGGCTGCGCAGATCTTTTTTTGCCAACGTATTACCAGCTTATATGCCAGTAAGTGAGGTGCTATCAAGTGGATGTCATCATTCAATCAATGCCTTTTCTATTGACAGGGGTCGGACAAACACTAAAAATTACCCTGATCGCTGTAGCACTGGGCTGTATTCTCGGTCTTTTTGGAGGGATGGGACGCCTCTCTAAAAACCGTTTTATCAGAGGCCTGGCCACCTGTTATGTAGATTTTGTGCGGGGGACTCCCCTGCTTGTTCAATTATTTATCATTTATTTTGGTATGCCCCAGATAATCCAGAGTTTTAAAGGATTGCTGGAGGTATATTTCTCATTAGGCCCATTTTCCTCCACCGCCCATATTCCCCCCTTTGTTGCTGCTGTAGCCGCCTGCAGCATCAATAGTGGGGCTTATGTTTCCGAGATCTTCAGGGCAGGAATCCAGTCCATCGAAAAAGGGCAGCGGGAAGCGGCTCTTTCCCTGGGGATGACACCGAAGCAGGCCATGCGCCATATCATCCTCCCTCAGGCTTTTCGGAGGATTGTTCCGCCACTGGGTAATGAGTTCATAGCAATGCTGAAGGATACATCCCTTTTGATCTGTATCGGTTATGCGGAACTCACCCGCCAGGGGCAGCTGATCATTGCAGACACCTTCAGGCCCTTTGAGGTTTGGTTTGCTGTGGCCTTTCTCTACCTGATCATGACATTAACCATTTCCCGTTTGGTCGACTTTACCGAAAGGAGGCTGGGCATCAATGGCAATCATCAAAGTTAGAAACCTGGTAAAGAGTTTTGGCAAACTTAAAGTGCTGCAGGGCATCGATCTTGATGTAGAAGAAAAAGAGAAACTTGTTATCATCGGGCCCAGCGGCTCAGGGAAAAGCACACTTCTCCGCTGCTTAAACCTCCTGGAAGAACCGACCGGAGGCAGTATCGAGTTTGCCGGTGTAAATATCACAGACCAGCAGGCAGATCTTCCTAAAATCAGAGAGGAGATCGGGATGGTCTTCCAAAGCTTTAATTTATTCCCTCATAAAAAGGTCATAGAGAATATCACTATGGCACCTTTGATCGTCAAAGAAATGCAGGAGTCTGAAGCGAGGGAAATTGCCCTTAATCTCCTGGAAAAGGTAGGACTGAGCGATAAGGCCAACAGTTACCCAGCAGAACTATCAGGTGGACAGCAGCAGCGGGTAGCCATTGCCAGAGCACTGGCCATGCAGCCTAAGGTGATGCTCTTTGATGAGCCCACATCAGCCCTTGATCCAGAGATGGTCGGTGAGGTACTGCAGGTAATGGGTGACCTGGCGAAAGAAGGTATGACCATGGTTGTGGTCACCCATGAGATGAAATTTGCCCAGGAAATCGGAGACCGGGTGATCTTTATGGATGAGGGAATGATCCTGGAAGAAGGACCACCCCAGCAGATCTTCACAGAACCGGCGAGTCCCAGAACCCGCTCTTTTTTAACCAGGGTAATGGCATGATCAACCAATAACATTAAGGTGCTCTCCAATGGTGCGGATGTGCAGTTCAGGATGCTGGCTCAGGTACATCCGCACTGAGCCCTTCTGCAGCCTCAACCCCACATCACCAGAAGTGAGTTCCAGCTGAACATTTCCCTCTTGAAAGGTGTTTTTCCCTTCAATTACCTGAGCATCAATCAGCGGAAGGCTTAAATGAGCAAGACTGACATCAACCTGCTCCACCCCCTTTTCCCTGGCGATGGCAGCCAGAGCATCAACCTCACCATTTTCCAGAGCAGCTAAGCGATCTCCCTCTAATGCTATCTGAGCTATTTCTTTTAGGGTTTTCTCTCTGGCCTGGTAGGTGTTTGCTCTGCTGAACTCCAACGGTTTGTACATGTTCAGGTCCGCCCAACACGCCTCGT
Organism: uncultured Syntrophaceticus sp.; assembly: GCA_964653445.1. Lineage (GTDB taxonomy): Bacteria > Bacillota > DSM-12270 > Thermacetogeniales > Thermacetogeniaceae > DTU068. The sequence continues at coordinate 5,718 of CAZZEY010000039.1, forward strand.
AATCGATGGAAAGTTCTAGTTGATCAGTTCGGACTGTCAGTATAGGCTCCTTGATATTCAGGCTTATTTGAGGATGATTAATATCAAGCCTCAGAAGGGGATTGGTCTGCTCAATACCCAGCCTTCCAAAGACCTGTTCGATAGCTATGCGCAAATCTCAACCCCCCCCGAAAACTAACATCTGCTGTCAATAAAACCTCCGAAAACGCCGCTTCCCTCATAAGTCTCATGGGCCTGTCGCGACCTGCGCACCTGTTCCAGTTTTTTTAACACTGTAGTTCTTTTTTCCTCAAGAATATTTTTGATCATCTGATCTTCCTTAAGCAGATTCTTAAAAGCTGCAACAATCTTCTGACTCACTATTTGAATCTCCTGGGATACACCCTCATTTTCCACATCAGTCCAGGATCTTATACCTGCTCTCTTTCTCAGCTGGTCAAGCTGATTGAAAATCTTCTGCCGCTCACCTATCAAAGAATGTAAAGCTTCAACTTCTCCTGCCTCAATCTCGCTTTTCATGACACCTGTTATCTCCTCCAGGCGCTGGGTTAGTTTCCATGCTTCCAGCCAGACCGCTTTATTCATGTCCAACACCCTCAAACCCTGTTTCCTCTCCCCTGGCCTTTTGTGCCGCCTGCACCCAGGTATCCCGCAGTTCCTGGGCGAAGGTAAGCACCTCTTCCAGCATATCTGCGTTCTTTTTAATATTTGACTCTACCAGACGCTGTTTCATATAATCATAGAGCTGAAAGAGGTTCTGAGATATAGGATAATCCATGTTCAGATTACTCATCAACTCTGTCAGGATATCCTGGGCTTTAACAATCGAGATGTGTGCCTGGGCAGGTTTGTCTGCCTCAATCTCCTGCTTCCCCTTTTTGATGGAAACAATAAGCCCGTCATAGACCATCAATAAGAGCTTAACCGGACTGGCTGTTTGCACAGAGGTTGTCCTATACTGTTGATAAGGATTTGGTACCGCTGAATACATTATCTGCATCTCCTTTGCAAAAATCCATAACTAAACACGCTTGTCAAGAAATAGGCCGATCATCTCCTGCAGTTTAACCGCCAATTCAAGAACTTCCTCAGGTGGTATCTGGCGGATCACTTTGCCGTCTGCCGGATCAATCACCTCAACCACCAACTGTTCTGTGTCTTTGTGAATCGTAAAGCTCAGCTGAAAATTAATCTCATAATCACTCTTCAGCAATTCCACCAGAGGTTCGCTGCCGGTTTGCTTCTTCCCGGCATTCTCTTCCTTGTTCATCTCATCAGAAGGTCTGAGCATCGTAAAATCACAAGACTGCTGTTTTACTGATTCCCCGGCAGCTTTAATATTCTCTACCCGCATACACCCCATACCCCCATTGAATCAATTTACCCTTACTACTGGCCGCCGCCCATAAACTGCATAGAAAGCCACATACTCTGGGTATTCATTTGAGCAATGGCCTGTTCCAAGGCTGTAAACTGTCTGTAATAACGGTCCTCCGTCATTACATACCTGTCTTCCAACTTATCCAAACGCTCATCGAACTGCCGCACTACCCGGCTGATATAACTCTCATCATACAGGCTGCCTGCTGAACCTGCCTGTCTGGTGATCCGAGACATGGCATTATTGACCGCGTCATAAAGCTTGATGGCGATCCCCTGTTGATCAGGATCTGTGATCTCATTCCCTTCTGCATCTCTGCTTTTTGTGAAAAGTTCCATAACTGCATCAGGGTTGGACTGCAGAGCCTCCCGCAGCCTTGTTTCGTCCAAATACAACTTTCCCTGTTCTGTATAATCACCGGTAATAATACCAATCACGCTGAGCTGGTTAGCTGCGGCAGTGAAACGCTCCAAACCATTGGTGACTGTCACCTCTCCTGTTACCCCTTGCACGATTCCCGCTAATACAGCCCGCATATCATACAGAACACTGCTGAGAATAGCATCCCTTTTAAGCAGACCACTTCTGGCCTTCTCCTCCCAGGCATCGATCTGCCGGTCGGTTAAATTACCCTCCTGGATCTGCTCCTCTGTCAAGGGGCTGTACTCTGGATAACGCTTTTCATTCAATTTATTATTAATTTCTTCCAAAATCTTATTATAACTGTCAACAAAGTCCTTAATGGAGTTGACCACCGCTTCGATATCGTTTTCTACAGTAACTGTTACTGTTTTTTCCGGGTCTGCTTCTATGAAATTAAAGGTCACTCCGTTGACCGTATAGGTATTGTCATGGCTGGTCATGCATCCCAATCCATTAATCTCAAACTGGGCATCCTCTCCACCCTGTTCATTCCTCATATCTATCTTCAGTACACTGGTCATAAACCCACCTGTAACTTGGATCTCAGCACCTTCTGTCCCCGGGCCTTTTCTATTATCACCTGTCTTAACAGTAGTTAGGGAGATCCTGTCAGTTCCTGCATCATAAAAGGCCCAGACCCCCGCTTTTTCGTTATTATTAATGGCAGCAATAACACTATCCAGGGAATCTCTATCCCCATCAAAGGTAAATTCCTCTCCATTGATAGTAAACTTAAATTGATGGTCATCAGTCCACTCAAAATTATTATAGAGGAATTTATCCCTCTGGGACCAAAGGGATGCTTTCGGGTCAATGGGATCATCACTTTTTGAGATCCGGCCTGCACTGCTGTTGGTCGCAGCAGCGGCCAACCTCGTCACTTTGACATGATAGGTCGCAGTCAGAGCATTAGAACTCGCTGAGGTATTAACAATGTTCTCATCAGTGGAGCTCACCCTCCTGGCCAGAAAAGTTCTCTGCAATCTAAGATCAAAAACAGTATTCCTGAATGAAAGCAAACTTGTATTGATCGCCCGGTAGTCCTCCTGGCGCCACTGCCAAATTTGTTTGTCCTGCCGGACATTATCAATGCGCATCTGGTGGCTTTTCATCAAATCCTTTATTATTTGCTCGATATCCAGCCCTGAGGCCAGGCCGCTGATCCGATTAATCCCTGCCATGAAATTGTCCCCTCTCTGTAACATTCTTCTTTATAATATATCGGCTCAGAACAATAAAAACTTTAGCCTTTCCAGACCATACAACCACTATAATAAAACCGGCAGCATCAAAAACTGCCGGCCTATTTTGTATCTGTTTTTCAGCTCTTTATTTATCCTCTTTATCTTCTTCCGCATATGGAATAGGGCCAAAGTCTTTATCTTTACCGTGGCCATAGTCCGGTCTATATCCGGGTTTATATCCTGGAGCATGATCGGGATCATACCCAGGTTTATATCCTGAATCATAGTCGCGATCATAACCGGGTTCATATCCTGGGGCATAGTCGTGATCATACCCTGGCTTGTATCCTGCATGACCAGGGCTGTAATCCGGACAGGGCTGATATGGATCATCATGCCCATGCTTCATAAGCATCCTTAGGGTTTTCATTTCTTCTTTTTCCTTTTGAATCATCATATTAATAATACATTTGCAGTGATTGCCTGCCACCATGTCAGCAATTTTTTGCCATAATGCGATTTCAGCTTCATCTGTTTTAAGCACACGCTGTATATAATCCTGCCAGGTTCCGGTCATT
>CAZZEY010000040.1:0-9278 GCA_964653445.1 uncultured Syntrophaceticus sp.
ATAGGACCCTTTAATTTTCAACCCTCTGAGTTTGGGAAAATAATGATGATTGTTTGCTTTGCTTCCTATCTGGTCAAGAGGCAGGGTGAACTAAAAACTATCAAGGACTTGATTCCTTCATTTCTTTATTTCTCTGTACCCTTTTTATTGATTGTTGCCCAACCTGACCTTGGTACTGCTCTTGTTTTCCTTGTTATCCTATTCGGTATGCTTTATGTGGCTGGTGCCAATCCGAAACTGCTAGCAGGTATTATTTTTACCGGGGTTGCAGTTGTGGCTTTAGCCTTAGCACTGCACTTTTCACCTCTGCACCTCCCCCTTCCTTTGGAGGATCATCAGCTGGATCGGCTGGTTGCTTTTGTGGATCCCTACCAGGATCCACATGGCACCGGTTATAATATCATACAGTCTTTGGTTGCTATCGGATCAGGAGGAATTTGGGGGAAAGGCCTTTACAACGGCACCCAGGTCCAGCTCAACTTCCTCCCTGAACACCATACCGATTTTATCTTTTCAGTGGTGGGAGAGGAATTGGGTTTTGTGGGGGCAGCCTTTTTACTGCTGCTGTATTTTGTTTTAATCTCCCGTTCCATTAGAACCGCTTTCCGTTCCAGGGATCTATTTGGAAGGCTTTTGGTAAGTGGGATTGTGTGTATGTGGTTATTCCACATTTTTGAGAATGTCGGTATGACCATCGGGGTAATGCCTGTTACGGGAATTCCTTTACCCTTTATGAGTCATGGTGGTACAGCCATGATTACTAATCTATGTGCTTTGGGTATAATTTTAAATGTGCAGCTGCACAGGGAAAAAATGCTGTTCTAGTTATAACAAGCCATTTGCGGCCATATATAGATTTTAGAGGTGGTTGCAAATGAAAAAATTCCCTTCACACAGGGCTAAAGGCTTTTTTATCCGTCTGATTGTGGCTGTTTGTATTTTTGTGGTTATTTTGTTAAGTTTAATATCTGATAGTGTATGGGGAAATACTGTTCGGACCGGTGTTGAATACCTGCTGACCAAAAACTATGATCTGTCAGGTTATTTGGCTAAAATTTCGCAGCGGATGCCTGATCTGCAGATATTGGGACATCAGCCCGACATAGAGGTTGAGGTAAGCACTCAAGGGAAACTTACAGATCTACCGGTCTCCGGGAAACTTATTAGAGGATTTGGTTGGCAGCAGGAAGAGAATGATTGGCCTGTTTTTGTGCCGGGGATCGAATTGTCTGTGGATAAAGGAGCTGTGGTACGGACTGTACTCCCGGGAAAGGTTGTGTCTGTGGATACAGACAGTGTATTGGGAAGGATTGTGGTCATTGAGCATGACAAGGACTGTGCCACCCTTTATGGGATGCTCGGGGAAATAGGTGTTAAACCAAGCCAGGATGTGGCACAGGGACAGGTTATTGGGACTGCTGCAGGGACAATTTTTCATTTTCAACTGCGGGAGGGTGATCGATTAGTTGATCCTCTGACACGACTGCAGCAATAAATCTTATCTTTAATTGAAAAGGGGAGAATAATAAAATAACATATTAATTTAGGCACTTTATAGGAGGCATAATTGTGACATTAGAGCAGTTGCTGATAGATAAGGTTTTGCCCCAGGTAAGAAAACCGGCTCAGTATCTGGGCACAGAGTGGAATTCTGTCCATAAGGACTTTGATTCTATTCCTGTAAAGATGGCTTTTGCTTTTCCTGATCTTTATGAGGTAGGGATGTCCCATTTGGGACTGCAGATTTTGTATGGTCTAGTCAACAAGAGGAAAAACTGTCTAATGGAACGGGCATTCGCCCCTGCCATTGATATGGAAACAGAACTGCGCAGGGCAAAACTGCCCCTGTTCAGTCTGGAGTCTCACCGAGCACTCAGGGATTTCGATATAATCGGTTTTACTCTCCAGTACGAATTGACTTTTACCAATGTACTCAATATGATTGATCTCTCTGGAATCCCGCTCAGATCGGAGAAACGTCAGGATCATCATCCCCTTGTTATTGCAGGAGGTCCTGCAGCTTTTAATCCAGAGCCCCTTGCCCCATTTATTGATGCTTTTTTAATCGGTGATGGTGAGGATGCTCTACTGGAGATACTGGATATAGTGGGTGAGGTCAAGGGAATAAAGGAGCGAGCTCCCCGGTCACAGCTTTTGGAACGGCTTGCGGAGATTCCGGGGGTTTATATTCCTTCATATTACAGTGTTGAGTATGAAAAAAGGGGGCGGATAAGCCGCATAAAACCCAATCATCCAAAGGCTCCGGAGCGGGTGCAGCGGCGGGTGATGCGAGATCTTGATACTGCTTATTTTCCTGTATCACCACTGGTACCACTACCTGAGGCTGTACATGAGCGAGGAATGCTGGAGGTTTTCCGCGGGTGTACCCGAGGGTGCCGTTTTTGTCAGGCGGGGGTTATTTACCGCCCTGTGAGGGAAAGAACACCTGAAACACTGCTTTCAGCAGCCCGGGATATTATCAAAAATACCGGGTTTGAAGAGATTTCACTGGTTTCTTTAAGCAGCCTTGATTATGGGGCACTTGATGAACTGCTCCCACCACTCACCCAGGGTTGTGAGGCTACGAGAACCGGGATTTCTCTCCCTTCACTGCGTGTGGATTCATTTAGTGTGAAAACTGCACAGGGGCTTCCGGGTCGTAGGACTAGTGTTACCTTTGCTCCTGAGGCAGGCAGCCAGCGTCTGCGGGATGTAATCAACAAAGGAGTAACCGCGGATGACCTTTTCAATGCTGTAGAGGCGGCATTTGATGCTGGATGGTTTGCTGTCAAGCTTTATTTTATGGTCGGACTGCCTACAGAGACAATAAATGATCTCAAGGGAATAGCGGAACTGGTGAGAGAGGTTGTTCAGGTAGGAAAGAGGTACAGCAGGGGGAGAAAAAGGCCGCGGGTAACAGTCAGTGCATCCTCCTTTGTACCCAAGTCACACACTCCTTTCCAGTGGGAGGGTCAAAACTCCAGGGATCTCCTGGCAGAAAAGCATGAATATTTGAGGGATCTGATTAGGAATAGTAAGGCAGAATACAACTGGCATAATATTGATACCAGTTTTTTGGAGGCATGTTTAGCCAGGGGTGACCGTAAATTGGCTCCTGTTTTGGAAGCGGCATTTAAAAAAGGGTGCCGGTTTGACGGTTGGAGTGAGCATTTTCGTTTTCCTTTGTGGATGGAGAGTTTTCATGAAGTGGGCCTCGATTCTGTGGATTATGCACAGAGGCAGTTCGACTATCAAGAGGTATTGCCCTGGGATGTTGTTGATTCTGGAGTTTCCAGGGATTTTTTGATTAGGGAACATCAAAGAGCACTGGCAGGAGAACCCACCCCTGACTGCCGCGCAGGCATCTGTGGCAAATGCGGGGTATGTCCATCTTTGGGAACCGCCAACCGTTTGGTTAAAAGGAGGGGAAAAGAATGCCCAGATACAGACTTGAATATATGAAGAAAGACAGGGCGCGTTTTCTTTCTCACCGTGAACTAATGAATACACTACAGCGCGCTATGAGGCGGGCATCCTTTCCGCTCACTTATACCAGGGGACATCACCCACGCCCAAAATTCTCTTTTGGCCCCCCTTTAGGGGTGGGTGTAGCGGGATTGAGGGAGTATATGGATCTGGAGTTGGATGAAGAGATTGCGGCCGGGGAGTATCTGCAGTTTTTGAATGATCAGCTTCCTCCGGGCATCTCAGCACAGCATCTGGTTAAACTAGAACCTGGTGCCAGGGGATTGGGTAAGCTTATTAACTGTGCCTGCTATCGAATAGAACCCCATTCAGAATATCCGCTGGCCTCTGTGAATCAACTGCTTGAAGACCTGGCAGTTCAAGACTCGGATACTACGGATGGGATTATTAAGTGGTGTGTTCTTGAGGAAGAAGGTTATTTAGAATTGATAATGCGTGTAGGCCAGGGTGAGGTGGCTCTGCGTACTTTGCTGGATATTCTTAATAAGAAGGCTGACTCAGCTCTACTGGTGCCTTCTCAGGTAACCCGTACCGGGTTATTTCATCTGGAAAATGGCTGTTTGTTTGACCCTATAAAAAAGTGTGCACAGCCACTGTCAGAAAATAATTCCTGTGCTTTAGAATAAATGTTGTGTAGCAGGTGTATATGTAGACTGTTCCAATTACTATTATGATCTGATTGGGGAGAAAAGATTTTATGAAGGTTGAGGGATATGCAAAAAGAAATTTATATTCATGTAACAAAAGAGGAGACCAAAACTGCAGTGCTGGAGAACGGGAAAATGATGGAGGTTTATTTGGATCGTTCTTTCCAGAAAAGATTAGCAGGAAATATTTATAAGGGTAAAGTTGCCAATGTGCTTCCCGGGATGCAGGCGGCTTTTGTCAGTATCGGTTTAGAGAGAAATGCTTTTTTATATGTGGAAGATGCAAGGCCCAATAACCGGGGGGGAGCTCTCCCTATCCAAAACTTGGTGCATGAGGGAGAGGAACTGCTGGTACAGGTGGTTAAGGAGCCCTTCGGTACCAAAGGAGCTCGAGTGACAACACATATGACCTTCCCAGGCCGGTATGTTGTATTTATGCCGGATCTCAACACTGTGGGTGTTTCTCGGCGGATCAAGTCTGAGCGGGAAAGAGAGCGTTTGAAAAAGATTGCTGAAGAGGTGCGTGTTCCGGGGCGTGGCCTTATTATACGCACTGTTGCTGAGGGAGTTTCTGCAGATGATTTGGAGAGGGATGTGAGGGAACTCCATAATCTCTGGAAACTGGTTAAGGAAAAGGCTGCCCACAGGTCTGCCCCGGCTTTAATTCACCAGGAACTTGAACTGGTTTCCTGGGTGGTTAGGGACCTTTTTGGGGAAGATGTTGACCGGCTCTTGACCAATGACCAGGATACATATGAGAAGATAATAGAGTTGGTACAGACCTTTGAACCCAATTTGTGCAACCGGGTCAGCCTCACTTCATCTGATTTCGCTGAGAAATTTGATTTAGAGCAAGAAGTGACCAGGGCTCTGCGCCCTAAGGTTTGGTTGAAAAGTGGGGGGTATCTCGTAATCGATGAGGCTGAGGCACTGACCGTTATTGATGTTAATACCGGCAAATACACAGGGACAAAGAATTTTGCCGAAACGGTTTTCCGTACAAATATGGAAGCGGTGCAGGAGATTGTGCGCCAGATTCGTCTGCGTAACTTAGGGGGCATTATTATTATCGATTTTATTGATATGGAGCTGCCGGAGCACCGCAGTGAAGTGATCAGGCAGTTGGAGGAAGAACTGAAGAAGGACAAGACCAGAACTTGTGTGCTCGGGCTTACCCAGTTGGGTCTGGTGGAGTTGACCAGGAAAAAGGTGCGTCCGAGTTTGAGCAGTTTGCTTGAGCGTCCCTGCCCATATTGTGAAGGAAAAGGTATGGTGCTTTCTGAAGAGAGTGTAAGTATGAAGGCTTGTCATGCCATTAGAACCCTGGCTGAGCAAAAGGACTCATTGGGGATTTTGGTGGAAGTACATCCTTCAGTAGCTGCTTTTCTCATCGGAGGTGGGGGGAGCCATCTGCGGGAACTGGAAGAGGAGATCGGTAAAAAGATTATTATAAAAGGAAGTGATGCTTCACATCTAGAGGATGTGCAGGTGAGGTCACTTTACAGCAGGGAGGAAATAATTTTCTTATCCGCGCCGGTCAGGCCGGGTGAGATTCTGGATGTGGATGTGGAGGATGCCCATGCCACAAATGACAGTGATGGGATCGCCCGGATCCAGGGTTATATTGTTGATATTGAAAATGGCAGGGAACTCATTGGAAAGAAGGTTTTAATTAAGATTGATAAAGTTTACCGCACCTATGCCAAAGCCCGTATTTTGGAGCGTATAACTTGACACCACCGGTGGTAAGATGCTAAAATTCCGTTGTAACTTGTTGCACAAATAACGCTCGGGAAGGGTCAGTCAAGCGCATATAATGCCACCTGTGAATCCCGGCGGAAGGAGGAAATTTTGTGTTTGCGATTGTAGAAACAGGCGGCAAACAGTATAAAGTTTCTAAAGGAACAGTACTGCGGGTAGAAAAGCTTGATGCCGCTGTAGGAGATGAAGTGGTTTTTGATAAGGTGCTGGCAGTAGATTTTGACGGTGATTTAAAGGTAGGTAAACCTTATATACCCGGAGCACAGGTAACAGCAAAAGTGCTCAATCAGGGTAAGGCCAAAAAGATTCTTGTTTTTAAATATAAGCCCAAGAAAAACTACCGCCGCCGGAGAGGACACAGACAGCTGTTCACAGAGGTTATGGTAGAGGAGATCTCTTTAGGTGGGCAGGAAGCAACAGTCGCTGCTGAATAAAAGTTATTTATCATGATTAGGGCAACTTTTTTTGACAGTGGAAACGGCGAACTGCAGGGGTTTATTGTTCAGGGGCACGCAGGTTATGCCCCTGCTGGGGAAGACATAGTCTGCGCCGGTGTTTCTGCCCTTATACAAACAGCGGTGGTAGGTCTTAAACACTTTCTCTCAGCGGCTCCGCTGGTAGAAAACAGAACAAAAAGTGAAAACAGTGTATATGTAAAACTAAAGTTTCCTGATAATTTGAATGAAGAAGAAAAAAGAACCGCACAGGTGATTCTGAAAACTCTGGAACTTGGAAGGCAGGGGATCGCCGGCGGGTACGGAAAATATCTTTTGGTGAGGAGGTGTCATGATAATGTTTGATAGATTTGATCTGCAGTTATTTGCACATAAAAAGGGAGTCGGTAGTTCACGCAACGGGCGGGACAGTGAGTCCAAACGCTTGGGTGTGAAGAGGTATGGTGGTCAATATGTCAGCGCCGGAAATATAATCATTCGCCAGCGGGGGACAAAGGTTCACCCGGGTTGGAATGTAGGCCGTGGTAAAGATGATACCCTGTTTGCCCTGACTGATGGTTATGTAAAGTTTGAGGCCAGGGGGAAAAACAAGAAACAGGTTAGTGTTTATGCGGAAGCATAATTACATAAGCATAAGTAAGTTGTTATCCCCTGGTCCTAACGGCCAGGGGAATTTGTTATAAGCGGCTTCTGAGTCATAAGGAGTATTCTGACTTCCGATTTCCGGCCTCTAACTAAACTCTGACTTACGACTTCCGGCTTCCGACTTCTATTTAAGGTGGGTGTCACATGTTTTACGATTATGCTAAAATCTATGTCAAAGCAGGGGATGGTGGTAACGGGTGTGTTGCCTTCCGTCGTGAGAAGTATGTTCCTATGGGAGGCCCCAGCGGTGGAAATGGAGGGAGCGGCGGTAATGTAGTATTTGTTGCGGACCGCAATCTCCATACCCTGATCGATTTTCACTACCGCAAGCATTATAAAGCTGAGCGGGGGGAGCACGGCCGGGGTAAAAACCAGCACGGTAAAAATGGAGAAGACCTCATTGTACGGGTTCCCCTGGGAACTATTATCCGGGATGCTGAGGGTGCTTTTTCCATTGATATGAAAATACATGGACAGCGGTTTCTAGCTGCTCATGGTGGTAGAGGGGGACGGGGCAATACCCGTTTTACAACTCCACAACTGCAGGCACCGCGCTTTGCTGAACGAGGAGATTTTGGGGAGGAGCGTGTATTGGAGTTAGAGTTAAAGCTGCTGGCTGATGTTGGACTGATCGGTCTCCCCAATGCAGGTAAATCCAGCTTACTCAGCCGCATATCCGCGGCACGCCCCAAGGTGGCCAACTATCCTTTTACTACCTTGAATCCACAGTTGGGTGTGGTTGATACCGGAGAACGCAGTTTCGTAGCAGCCGATCTGCCGGGGCTGATTGCCGGAGCACATTCAGGCGCTGGTTTGGGGCATCGTTTTCTGCGCCATGTGGAACGCACCAGGGTGCTGATTCTTGTGGTAGATGCTGCAGGAACAGAAGGCAGGGATCCAAAAGAGGATGTCCGGGTTATTCTTGAGGAGCTAAGGCTGTATAATCCGGAACTAGCTGAACGCCCAGTGGTGATTGCCGCCAATAAGATGGACATTCCAGAGGCAGAAGATAATATTTCACAGCTGAAAAGTGAGTTCCCGGAGTTGAAGATATATCCGATTTCAGCTGTTACCGGTTCTGGGGTACAGGAACTTCTGTATGCTGTTTCCGAAATTTTGGAAAAAGCAGATGATGAGGAGCAGGAAGAGGAAGAGGGAGTAGAAGAGGAACTGAGAATTGTCACTGTTGATGGACAGGATGACAAAGCCTTTTCTATTATCAGAAGGAAGGGTGATTTCCTGGTTCAGGGGAAAGGTATTGAGAGGCTGGTAAACCGATTGGACCTGCAAATCCCTGATGCTCTAAGATATTTTCAGCATATGCTGCGTGTAATCGGAATTGAGGATGCTCTAAAGGAGCAGGGGGTTAAGCCAGGTGACACAGTGAGGATCGGGGAGTTTGAGTTCGAGTGGCAAGATTAGCTGAGAAAATACAGGTTTTTTTTGTAATCTATTTTTAGAGTAGAAAGGGTTAAGGTGCAGGAATTGCTAACAGGAAAGCAGAAAAGGTATTTACGGTCACTGGCCAACCGAATCGATCCCATTTTACAGGTGGGAAAGTCGGGGATCAGTGATAATTTAGTGAGCCAGTTGGAGGATGCCCTGACGGCACGGGAGCTGGTCAAAATACGGGTGCTGCCTCAGGCTCCTATGCAGGCTGGTGAAATAGCAGCTGAACTGAGTGAGCGCACTGGGGCGGAGCTTGTACAGGTGATCGGTCGGAATGCCGTTATTTATCGTCAGGGAGAAGAACCAGAGATTACGTTGCCTTAAGAATTGGGAGAATGGAGACTTCATGATGCCCGTTTTTGATCGCGCGAAGATAAAGCAGGCGCGCCGAATAGTAGTTAAGGTTGGAACAAAGATTCTCTGCGGGAACAAGGGGCAGCTTAACCTCCAGCGTATGGAAAGCCTGGTGCAGGATCTGGCGGCTCTCTGGGATGAAGAACGGGATATGATCCTGGTCAGCTCTGGAGCTATCGGTGCCGGAGTGGGGAAACTAGGGCTTTCATGTAAACCCAGGACCATTCCGGAAAAGCAGGCAGCAGCAGCTGTTGGTCAGGGTGTCCTGATGCAGCACTATGAAGCTTTTTTCTCTCCGCGAGGGATAACAGTAGCCCAGGTGCTGCTTACCAGGGAAGACATCACCCACAGGGAACGCTACTTGAATGCTCGTCATGCCCTACAGGCATTGATGAGGTTCAGGGCTGTTCCTATTGTCAATGAAAATGATACTGTAGCAGTGGAAGAGATCCGTTTTGGGGATAATGATACCCTGGCTGCT
>CAZZEY010000041.1:0-9216 GCA_964653445.1 uncultured Syntrophaceticus sp.
TGTCCTTTTGAATCTGTTTGTTAGGCTTTATTAATAACTTCTTTATCCCCGTAATAACCACAGTGCTCACAAACAGCATGCGCTCTTTTAGGTTCATGGCAGTGTGGACAGGCTACAATAGTTGGTCCAGTTAGTTTGATTGCCGATCTCCTCTTGTTTTTACGGGATTTTGATGTTTTTCTTTTTGGAACAGCCATTTTGACAAACCCCCACTTTGTTTTATTTTTTTTCTAAATCAAGATCCTTTAAAAGTTCTCCCAATACCGACAGACGCGGGTCTGTATTATCTTCTTTACAACTGCACTGCTCAACATTAAGATCGCAACCACAGTGAGAGCACAACCCCCTGCAATCAGGTCTGCACAGTGGTTTCATCGGCAGAGTCAGCACAAGGTTCTCTTTGATTGTACCGGAGAGGTCAATCTCATCACCATAGTAGTACTGCACCGGGTCCTCAACATCCTCAGGGGCGCTCTCTCCATTCCGATAATAGTTTTCCGCAAAAGGGACATTGAGATCCACTGTGAAATTATTCAAACAAAGGCTGCAGGTTAACTCTAACTGCCCTGTGATCTTTCCATGTACATAAATCCCCTCACCTGTATTTGTCGCTTCACAATCCACCTGAAGCCTGTAAAAGGTGGATTTCTGACCAGATAAATCTAGGGAAAGATCAGGCAAATCACCCTGAAATCTTTCACTATTTCCTTTTTTCTTTCTGATATCACTTATATCTATAATCAAAACTTTCACCCCTGATAACAATCCAAATTATAACCAAGAGATAGGGACAATGTCAACAAAAAAGGGGAAGGTTGATAAACCCTCCCCTTGCTCAATCAAGGATCAACCTGGTATCTTAGCCACAGCTTTTGCTTTTTCCGGCTTCTTCTCTAACTCCTTGGCAAACTGCTCATCACGCATAGCATTCCTGTATCCGGGATCCTGGAAGGAATATTTAAAATTGGTGTGGATGTCATATCTGTTTTCCAGTAATGCTACAACATCCTCTACAAATACCAATTCCTCATCTGTAGGAATAACAAAGATTTTTACCTTGGAGTCTTGAGCAGAAATATCGGATTCAGAGTTTCTGGTGCAGGCAGCTTTGTTCTTCTCAGTGTCAAATTTGACACCCATAAACTCCAAACCATCCATAGAGCGCGCCCTGACATCAGGGGACATCTCGCCAACACCTGCAGTCCAAACGATGGCATCAACACTTCCCAAAGCAGCAGCATAAGCTCCGATGTATTTTTTCAACCGGTAGCATTCCATCTCAAAGGCGAGTTCTGCTTTCTTATCGCCAGCATTCATGGCCTCCAGTACATCCCGCCTGTCAGTGTATTGACCGGTAACTCCTAAAAGACCACTCTTCTTGTTGATGATTGTTTCCATATCCTTTGCAGAGAGTCCCAATTTCTGCATCATATAGTAACCAAGAGCTGCATCATGGTCCCCAGCCCGGGTACCCATAACAAGGCCCTCTTGAGGTGTAAAGCCCATACTGGTATCATAGGAAATTCCCTTCTTTACAGCATTGGCACTAACACCGTTCCCCACATGCAGGAGAATCAAATTAACATCAAATGGATCCTTGCCGAGCAGCACTGCAGCTCTCTTTGCTACATACAGAAGTGATGTTCCATGAAAACCATAGCGGCGTACCTTATGTTTTTCATACCATTCATAAGGAATTGCATACATATACTGCGCCGGCTTCATGGTCTGATGCCAGGCAGTATCCATGACAGCCATATGTGGCACATCAGGCATAATGCTCATGGCTGCCTCAATTCCCAGAACATTAGCCGGGTTGTGCAGTGGTGCTAGGTCCTGGAGCTCTTTGAAGGCCTTGATTACATCGTCATCAATAATAACGGATTTAGCAAACCTTTCTCCTCCATGAACCACTCTGTGTCCCACAGCATTGATCTCTTTGACATCCTTTAACACACCGTGTTCTGGACTTACCAGAAGTTCCAAAATAAGCTCTACAGCTTCTTTATGGGTAGGGCACTCTCTTTCAATCTTGACCTCATCACGCCCAGTTACCTCGTGTTCACAAAAAGACCCTCCAATGGTCACACGCTCCACAATACCTTTACACATGATCTTTTTGTCATCCCAGTCATAGACCATGTATTTAGCGGAAGAACTCCCGCAGTTTAATACGAGGATTTTCATGGTTATTCCTCCTCCCGATTTTAATCTCTTTTACCGTAAGGCACCATTGCCTTTACAGCTACAATAGCAGCTACATTGACAATATCTTCAGCCGAACTACCGCGGGAAAGATCGTTAATCGGTTTATCCAGTCCCTGGAGCAATGGCCCATAGGCCTCAGCTTTACCCAGGTACTGTGTAAGTTTGTAGTTAATATTTCCACTGTCCAGATCCGGGAAGATAAGGCAGTTAGCCCTTCCTGCCACAGGACTGCCAGGAGCCTTTTTCTTAGCAACTCTCACTACAAGAGCGCTATCTCCCTGTAATTCACCATCAATGGACAAATCTGGCCTCTTTTCATTCGCGATCTGTGTCGCTTTGATTACCTTATCTATCCGCGGATGTTTCGCACTACCCTTTGTGGAATAAGATAGCATGGCAGCGTAAGCTTTCTTTGCATTGAAAATGTTTTCTATGGTTTCACATGTAGTAATTGCAATATCAGCAAGTTCTTCAGCGGTCGGGTCAGGCACTCCACCTGAATCTGCAAACAGGAAGAATCCCTTTTCGTCATCAGGAGCAAGTTCAGGATATGGACAATCTGGAACAATCATAGCGAAATACGCCGAAACAAGAGAGATTCCCGGTGCTGTCTTGATGATTTGAAAGGCAGGTCTTAATACATCTGCTGTGGTATTAGAAGCTCCTGCCACCATACCATCTGCATCATCAAGCTTAACCATCATTGTTCCGAAATAAAGGTAATTCTCAAGAATTTTTCGGGCATCATCAATCGAAGCTACTTTTCCCTTTCTGATCTCAACAAATTTCTCCGCATAGAAATCGAACTTATCAGACTTCACTGGATCAATAATAGGAAGATTATCAATATTGGCCCCTGCTTCTTTTGCTCTCTTGTTCAGATCATCTTTGTCTCCTAGTAAAATAACCTTACCTAAATTTGCCTTGTCGATCATCTCAGCAGCAACTAAAGTACGTGCATCATCTGTTTCCGGCAGAACAATAGTCTTTTGCCCCGCACGGGCTTTTGACCAGACACCTTCCATAATTGGATTTTTTGGTGCCACTACAGCCATTCTTTTTCCCTCCCAAATACTTTTTTTAACATTTTCTCCCTGTCCTTGATCAGGACAACGGTTCCCCCGAAAATAAATATTCCCCTATCATACTAATCCTTAATAGTATATCTCTTTTTTTCCTGGCAATTAACCAATAGTATCCAGGATTGTATTTTGCAAACTCAAATGGTGCAATACTAGGGGAACATGGTTATATTTTCTACATCAATTCTATATAATCCTTCCGGGACAAACTTTTTTCTTGAAAAAAAAGGAGCAATTCAATGCTTCCCACTCTGTTTATAAAACTAAAAAATCATAAAAATTTAGCTGCCTCCGGGTTTTTCACTGCACTTTGTTTGCTGTATGCACTGGGAGTAATCTGCTTCCCAGGTGAATCCTTTGAAGCTGCTAAACATGGTTTAAAAACCTGGTGGGAAATCGTCTTTCCCAGCCTGCTGCCTTTTTTTATTACTGCTGAACTCCTGATGAAACTCGGGTTTGTTGCCTTTTTCGGCACACTGCTGGAACCGGCCATGAGGCCGTTATTCAACCTACCGGGCTGCAGCGGCTTTGTCATGGCGGTCAGTTACCTATCAGGTTTTCCTCTCTGTGCTATTCTGACCAACCAACTCCGCAAATCAGGACTCTGCAGCAAAAATGAGGGTGAACGACTGCTTTCCTTTACAAGTAATGCCAGCCCGTTATTTATGATAGGAGCAGTGGGTATCGGTATGTACAAAAACCCGTCTTTAGGCCCCTTAATTGCTGCCATCCATTATCTTTCCAACTTCCTTTGTGGGTTGCTCCTAAAATCCTTTTCTATGCCGGCAGGAACTGCAGCTAACAAAAGGCAAATTTTTAAAAAAGCATTACAAGCTTTTATGAATGAAACAGAACTTAAAAACAAGGGGTTTGGCAAACTGCTGGGTGATACAATTCGCAATGCCACCATTACCATCCTAACCATTGGTGGATTTATCACATTCTTTTCTGTACTTGCCGGAATCCTTCAGTCAGCAGGTTTTTTTAGCTTTATGCTGCATCTATTTCACCCTCTAACCAGTTACGGCATCGACAGTAACCTGCTGGAAGGCCTTTTCCTTGGTTTTTTTGAAATAACAATTGGTATCCAAGCAATAAGCACCAGTTCATCAGGACTGCTTGCCCAGCTGCTTGCTATAGAAGCATTATTGGCCTGGAATGGGCTGGCCATCCAGGCACAAGTCACTGGTATGGTTATGGACAGTGATCTAAAAACCAGACTCTATATTTTTACCAGGTTACTGCAGATACCTCTGTCCATGTTAATCACTGTTGTGGTTTTCATGCTGCCATTTGAAGAGATCCTGGCTGTGCCCACCAGCACTTTAACAGGGATCTCCCCGTGGGCCTGGGCGGTTATATTTACTCTGTTGAGCGCTACCCTGCTTGCAGGGTATACCATTATAAGGGGCCTGGTTAAAAACCTAGGTGGTAAGTTTATCATCATTCGTTAGAATGATTACCAACAAAAACCTATTTCATTTTATTTAGCTCTTCCCTTGCCTGTCCAATTACCGTCAAACTCTGACCGATATTATTTTCCAATTTACTTAAAATCTCATCAGCATATTCGGTGGCACCATTTCTAATTTCCTTGGACAAGCGCTTTGCCTGTGCTATAATTTCTTCTGCGTTTTCTTTTGCCTGCTTGGAAACCTCACTTTCATCGGCCATCCGTTTAACCTCTGCCTGAACATCACTTAATATCCTTTCTGCCTCCTGATGAGCATCCTGTATTAAGCGATCTCTTTCTTTGCTCAGCCATTTCGCCTGATGGACCTCTTCAGGAAGAAGGGTTCTCAATTTGTCAATATACTCCAATAGTACCTCTTCATCAAGGAGAACCTTTCCCAGTACTCTCTTGCTGTTCTGCACCATATCCTCAAGTTCATCCAAAACATTGAAAATATTTAAATCCATTCTCCTCACCCCTCATACTTAATGTTTGAATATTTGGCATGCAGTCTTTCTGCCACATTCTGTGAAACAAAATCACTAATATCTCCCCCGAGACTGGCAATCTCCTTAACAATACTGGAACTCAAAAAGGAATAGTTGGGCTGAGATACCAAAAAAACTGTTTCCAATTGTGCATTAAGTTTGCGATTAGTTAAAGCCATTTGAAACTCATATTCAAAATCTGAAACCGCACGTAGTCCACGCACAATTGTCCGGGCATTATTATCAACTGCAAAATCGACCAATAATCCGCGAAAATGCCGAACTTCTACATTTTTCAGATGGTGACACTCCACGGTGATCATCTCTACTCGTTCTTCAATGGTGAAAAGAGGTTTTTTACCGCTGTTTATACTTACTGCTACAATTACTCTGTCAAATATGTGGGTAGCCCTTTCGATTATGTCCAGATGTCCAAAAGTAAATGGATCAAAACTGCCGGGGTACACTGCAATCCTCATTTCACCCCACCTTTCTAAAAATTAGATATCCTCAAAAAAATGTAATATGCTATCACCATATCGTTCCTCTCTGAAAGGCTGTTTTGTATAGTGATTCTTTTCCCCTTTAGCACTGCGTGTGATTACATAGCCTCCATCTGCTAGAATATCTAGCTCCCATATTCTTTCCAATGTAGGTACTAACAGGCCCTGTCTAAAAGGGGGATCCACAAAAATTATATCAAACTGATATTTCTTTTGATTCATTAAATATAATGCACGGATCACATCACTGGTATATATCTCCGCCTGCTCTGAAAACCTCGTGATTTTGAGGTTCTCATGTATCAATCTTGCATTAAGTGGATCTCTTTCCACAAAACAAGCTTTTGCTGCCCCTCTGCTCAAGGCCTCAATCCCCATGCTGCCACTGCCTGCAAAAAGATCTAAAAAGCGGCTATTAGGTACACGCAGCATAAGTATATTAAAAAGAGCTTCTTTGACAAAATCTGTAGCAGGACGGAGATGCTTCACTTTTCTGGTTTTTAAACGAGTTCCTTTAGCAATTCCGCCGATCACCCGCGGCTGTGACATCATATCACCTGTAAACTTGAATTTTACCAAAATTATACCCTGATTCACCATCATTTACAATTAGTGTTTACTTATCTGATAAATTGGTATAAAATACCTGATATTTTTTTTAAATTTTAGCTGGTTTTATTGTATAAAAAATCTCTATTAGGCAAAAATAGAGATGGCTAAAGGGTCTTCATGGAGAGAGCAGTCGAACCATCATGCAGCAGTTTCAAGATGCAGCACAAAATGCAGTAGGCTCTCCTCCATGAGCTCTTCCTCCAGTTTCTCCTCTCCCACGCCATTGAGCTCTTTGCCTTTTAGGTAAATCTCAATGGCGAGCAAAAAAGCCGTAAGTAAAAGCTTACGGCTTTTTTATTTTCCAGCCAGCTCCCGATATAGACTGTAGATCATTTGAAAGTCCTTCCAAACAGGTTTTTTCTTACTGGCATCCCTCAACAGAGCAGCCGGGTGATATGTGGGAATAATGCTAATTCCTCCCTTTACAAATACCTCACCCCGTACAGATGTAACCTTCGCTCCTTGATGCACCAGATATTTTGTTGCCAGTGATCCCAGACAAACAATTAGTTTAGGTTGAATCAGCTCAATCTGACGGGCCAAATAAACAAAACACCGATCAGCCTCCTCTTTTTGGGGATCACGGTTTTGGGGAGGACGGCATTTAACAATATTTGTTATATAAATTTCCTCCCGGTGAATGCCGCTCGCTGTTAAGATTTTGTTGAGCAGTTTTCCTGCTGCCCCAACAAACGGACGCTGCTGTCGTTCCTCCTCGGAACCAGGAGCCTCACCCACAAGCATTAATCTGGCTGTGGGATTACCTTCACCAAAAACAACAGTACTGTTATTGCCGAGTTTACAGCTCTGACACTGGAGGCAGTATTGCTTTAATTGTTCCAAATCTTTTATACGATCTAGTTGAATAAACCAATCCATCACTCTCACCTATGTTAATATTCGACAAATTATCTAAAAACCTTTTCCTAAATAATTCATTTATCAATTATAAAAATGCACCTGTAACAGGTCGTGATAGACTAAAACTGGGTTCTATTTCAGAAAAGATGAATAATTATTTGATATATGACAAAAATAAACTGCAAAGATTAGGTATAAGGAGAATTATGTTGAACAGCATTGATCTTTCTTCTCAACAATATCATACGGACCTGGCTGTAGAAGCACGAGATCTGGTACGGGGCGCAACAGGACAAGAGGTACACGGTGTAATAGAGGAAAAACAAACATTTGCTTATGGCACTATAACTATAATTAAGATTATAGAAGAAGAGGCAGAAAAGGTCATGGGCAAACCCCGGGGGACTTATATCACCATTGAAGCGCCTGAACTAAAATTCAAATCACCTGAGGTGCAGGTCAGTGTTGCGGAAGCTTTATCCGGGCAGTTAAGAAATTTGCTGCAGTTGACTGGACAGGAAACAGCCCTGATTATCGGATTAGGCAACTGGCAGGCAACTCCTGACGCACTGGGGCCATCTGTTGTTAAATACACCCTGATTACCCGCCATCTATTCAAACACATGCCTGAAGCTGTAGAAAATTACCTATCAGTATGTGCTATAGCGCCTGGCGTGTTGGGAATTACAGGTATCGAAACAGCGGAAATAATCCGGGGGGTTGTAGAAAAAGTTCAACCCAATGTTATAATAGCTATTGATGCTTTAGCTGCCGCAAATATTGGTCGTTTAGGAACAACCATCCAAATCAGTGACACCGGCATTACCCCCGGTTCTGGTGTAAATAATAAAAGAGCAGAAATTAACTTTCACACCATGGGTGTCCCTGTGATCGCTATTGGAGTGCCAACAGTTGTTAATGCCTCAGTGATCGGACGGGCTGTTTTAGAAACTTACGCTAATAAATTTGCTCGGGGCAAACAGCACCCTGTTTACATTCAGGAAACTATATCTGATGTCCTAGAACCATTCCAAGGGGCATTGGTTGTTACTCCTCGGGAGATCGATGATTTAATTGAAAACGCGAGCAGGACAATAAATAGAGGTATAACAATGGCACTGCATTCAAAAGTGCCTCAAGAAGAATTGAGTGCCCTTATCTCTTAATAATCTAGGCGGACATTAATGTCCGCCTAACTAGGATTTGTTTGTATAGCAACCATTTTACTGGATTGTGTTTGTGGTCTGAGGCTGCTGCTGGTTAGCAACACTCTGCTGATACTGCTGAATCATCCGCCTAACCATTGCGCCTCCGACCGCTCCACAATCCCTTGAAGAAATATGTCCCCAGTAATCACCTTGAATCTGGTCTGTGATGCCCACCTCATTGGCCATTTCATATTTAAACTGATACATAGCCTTGTTGGCCTCTGGAACTAACAGCTTATTCCTTTTTTGTCCACTACCCATTCATGTTTACCTCCTTTCATCTTTAATTATTGAACTATAGTGTTGTTAGTGTTAGTAGATGCGATGGTCTGAGAGGGGTTTCCTTGCTGGGCAATTTGCTGTTCAATGGTAGATATCATATGGCGTACCATAGCACCACCCACCGCGCCGCAGTCACGGGAGGATATGTAGCCCCAGTAGTCCCCTTGAATCTGGTTTTCTACTCCAACCTCCCTGGCCATCTCATACTTGAACTGATACATTGCTTGACTAGCTTCTGGAACCAGCAGTCTGTTTCGCTTTTGTCCTGTGCCCATTATTATCCCTCCTTTCTTGTGTGTTTATATTATTTACAGCTAAAAGTTTTTTATCCTAGTAAGTATTTTCGATAATCACCTGATTTATGCAGCCAAACTGTTATTTTTTATGTTTTGCCATTAATCATTGTAAACAAAATACGTCTTTCACATACGTGTAAGATCAAACCAAAAAAACCTCACTCCGGAGGAGTGATGGTTTTTTGATAATTAATATACATTTTGTCATATTTTTTTAATGTTA
>CAZZEY010000042.1:0-9180 GCA_964653445.1 uncultured Syntrophaceticus sp.
GAGCAGAACCTCTTTATTTAAGTGCTGGGTTTATTATTGAAGAGGGGCTTCCCATCTCTGATCTCAAACAGATTGTGCAGTCTATGGGCAGAGCAGCTCAATCTGCGGGTGTCCATGTGGTCACCGGTGATACCAAAGTTGTGGGCCGGGGGAGTGCAGATAAGGTTTTTATCAATACAGCGGGTGTTGGTATTATCCCTGATGGTAGAAGCCTTTCTCCCAGGAATATGCAGCCAGGTGATGTGGTTATCATCAGTGGGACAATGGGTGATCATGGACTGACAATTCTGGCCCAGCGGGAAGGATTATCCTTTTCTACACCTGTGGAAAGTGACTGCACCCCATTAAACCGGTTAACTAAAGCGATTTTAGATGCCGGCGGCAGTGGTGTCAGGTGTATGCGGGATCCCACCAGGGGAGGCCTTGCTACTACTCTTAATGAACTGGCTGAGCAGAGCGGCAGAGGCATTCTGATCCAGGAGGAGAAGATTCCGCTGCGCCGGGAAGTGGTGGGTGCCTGTGAGATGCTGGGACTTGATCCCCTTTATTTAGCCAATGAGGGAAAAGTGATCACAGTTGTTTCTGAAGATGTGGCTGGCAGTGTTCTGGAAGCGATGCGGTGTCTGCCTGAGGGAGAGGCTTCAGTGGAGATCGGACAGGTGCTCGCAGAAGAGGAAGGGCTGGTGCTCATGGAGACCGAACTGGGAGCTACAAGGGTCCTGGGAATGCTGGAAGGGGAGCCTCTGCCCAGAATATGCTAGATTCCAGGACCGATCACCGGACGTTTCTGCCGAGCGGTTAGCGATTTTACGATTGATTTATCCCTGCAAGCGCAGCGACCTGCGAAGGTTGTTACTTGCCCTTGATGAAGGAGCAGGTAACGACAGTTGAAGCGAAAACAGAATGTTGAGCTAGGCGACTTTGCGCCACGGATGGCGTCATAGGAGCCGGTCAACTGTCGTCTGCGACGAGTCTTAGGGCAAGTTAAACCTGAGCTTAGAAGCAAGCGCAGGGATAAACCGAGGTTCTGCCGCGCGGAAACCGCGGGAGAGAACCGTCCCCCCGCGCGGAATAAGTAAGGAGGAGTATTTTGATTTCATATCCACGTCTGCACCCACGTTGGGGGCTGATAGAATGTGGCTTAATTTTGATTTTGATTATTGTCTATGGTATTTTGTTTGGACTTTATGGATACCCATTGGTGAATTGGGTGTACTCGATATTTCCTGCTATAGGGAGCTTTGAGGCTGCTTATGTGTTTACAGCAGTTTTTTTGCAGAGCATTCTCATCATAATGCTTATATTAGGTGTGGTTTATCTTCGTAAAGCTCCACTGGCTGCAGTTGGGCTGCAGAAATGCAGTTGGAACAATCTGTTTTTTTACGGCATTACCGGAGGGTTGGGTGTTTTAATACTGGTAACAGTGGTTATGTCAATTATTATATCTTTCTTCCCTCAACCTCCTGACCCCCAACCTATAGCTGAGCTGATTTTTAGTGTCCGCGGTTGGATACAGGTGCTGCCGATTCTGCTGCTGACAGGTTTTTTTGCTCCTGTGAGTGAAGAATTGTTTTTCCGCGGCTTTCTCTACCCGGTTCTGCGCTGCAGATTCGGGGTTATCGGGGGGATAGTTACCTCTGCTTGCATTTTTGGAGCCATGCATCTCGATCTGGTAAGGTTTTTACCTCTCGCTTTAGGGGGTGCCTGTCTAGCGATTTTTTGCGAAAGAGCCGCATCTGTCTATCCTGCCATTGTGGCACACAGCATGTGGAATACAATTATGACATTATTGGCCTTTTTCTATAAGCTCGCACTTTAGCTGTATCTTGATGCCTGTCATTTTTCTGATATGGGCAGGTTGTTTTTTGTGAAGGGAGAATTTAATTTCTAATGGCTGGGTATTCGATATTTAATTTTTCCGGTTAGGGGTGACATGTTTGCTCCCTGAGGATAAATTGGTTAATGAACTCAAAGGGTTAAATACTTATTTGGAACAGCGCCACAGGGTGGGAGGAACCACTGGGGAAAGGCGGCAGCTGGCAGAACAGAAGGGTTTTTTTACTCGTCTGAGAGCACTCTCAACAAATGAGATATCTTCTTTTTTTCAGGGGAGAGCTTTGGTAGGGGTCGATGGGTCCATGGTTACATATGGAGCCAGCTATCCTTATCTGTTAACTTTTTTTCGCGCCCTTGCTTATGTAACCAGTTTCGATAATAATAAAAGGATTTGGGAACAGGAAATTTTCTCACCTCTACTTCCTAGATACCAGGAGAAAATTGATGAACACCTTAATACTGGTCAGACCCCAGAGGAGGCTGTGGCTCACCTGCGCTGGGAGACTTTGGCGACCCTGGAGAGCCAGGTTGCAGTACAGGCACTGGCTTTAAACCCCCGTCTTTTAATTCTTGATGGTGGTTTTGCTCGGCTGAAAAAGCATGCACCTGCTATCTGGAGTGAACTAAAAGCAGCAGCATTAAAACAGGAAGTTTTACTGCTTGGAATAACAGAGGAGATTGCCACCTGTTCACTGATAAAATCTCTTGGACTAAAAGGAAATTCTGCTTCTCGCGGTGTAGTGGGTGACAGGGAGATTTTATTTGGCCTGCTGCGGCCGGGGGAAACATACCAACTGCACGAAAAGAACAGCAGTGAAAAAGGGCGCCTTTATGTCCGCTTTGCTAGACACCCACAGGTTGTGGCTGTTGACTACTTGGCTGTTCAGGAAAGTGAGCTTATACCAGCTCTTAACTTTTTATATAGTATAACTCCAGCACATGGGAGAGGTATCCCTCTCTGGCTTGATGTGGTGGATGCTGAGGTACGGCTGAGCAGGGAACAGGTAGATGCTATGATCTCAGCATGTCTCGATCCTGCGATGGTTGAGGTGTTCTTGAGGCCGCTCAGGGCAAACAGAGACCTGTAGATGTTGATAGGAGGAGTTATCCCATGCAGGTGGTTGGTGTAACAACCCAGCAGTTTATTTATGTAGCATCAAGGGAAAGAAAGTTCAGAATCGGAGAGATTCTGATTGTCGATGATCCGGAATTAAGGCCCCGGGGTGAGGTGGTGGAAACCAAGTCTTTCAATAGATTCCTTCCCCTCACCATGGAGCAGAGCCCTTTAATTGATCCAGATGTTTGGAATGGATTGGAACAGGTGGGTTTTCGTTTAGGAGAGGAAACCATTCATTTGGCCAAGGTAAGGATCCTAACTGATATTCCTTACCCTGTGGCTGTTGGTGCTGGTGTTCATCTTCCTTCCTTTAATGAGGTGGATGATCTGCTGCTTCCCTGTTCCCCGGACAGCGGTCTGGTGCTTGGGGTAATTCTGGGAACAGAAGATATGCAGGAAACACTTCCCGATGAATTGAAAAATCTCGCTCCTCTCTATAGAAAAGGGGATGGTATTTTACACCAGAGTGGAGTTCCCTTTGTTTTTGATCACAGGGCTATGCAGGAATATCCCCATCTCGGGATTTTCGGGGGATCCGGTTCAGGCAAATCCTTCGGCATGAGGGTAATTCTGGAGGAACTGATGGAAAAAAGAATTCCAACCCTGATTTTCGACCCCCATTATGAAATGAGTTTCAACACTCCTTTTGAAGGTATGGATGAAAAGATAGCTCAAAAGTATGCCAGCAGCACGGAGATTCTGACTGTGGGTCGGGATACTGGTGTCAATTTTGAGGATCTGACCAGTGATGATCTTGCCTCTCTATTGATGGCTGCAGGCGGTAATTTTACAGAGGGGATGGATAATGCCCTTAAGGCCATCCACCAGGTAAAGGACTCATTTATATCTTTTTCTCAAAAACTCGATTATTGTATCGGGCTAGCTGAAAAGGAGGAAGAAACCAGAGCAGAGATACGCAAGAACTACGGGGAGAACTCCGCTTTTGAAAAGAAGATTGACAGTCTAGCCCGCCAGGCAGGGCACCCCAGCAGTTTAAGGGGTATCCGCTGGCGTCTGCACCGATTAAACAGGGAGGGGATCTTCCAGCAGGATATTTCCCCCATCACAGATGCCCTTTTGCGAAGGCGGCTCACTGTGATCCGCGGGCCCATATGGCTGTTAACTGTCTTTAGTGCGTATTTGGTCAGAAAACTCTATGGAACACGCCGGGACTACCTGGATGCACTCCAGCGAGGAGACACCCCAGGTGACAAGTTTCCTCCTTTTATTATTGTGACCGATGAAGCGCATAATTTTGCCCGCAAAGGGACCGAATTTGTATCACCTGCACGCAGTGTTTTTCGGGAGGTGGCACAGGAGGGGAGAAAATATGGTGTGTTTCTTATTCTGGCCACTCAACGGCCAGCACTGCTGGATGAAACCATCACTGCTCAGCTGAACACCAAGATTATTTTCCGTACAGTAAGAGCCAGTGATATGGATGTAATAAAGGAAGAAACCGATATTTCCGGGGAGGAGGCCGGAAGACTACCCTACCTTCCCTCAGGAACAGCTTTTATTTCCTCTGCCATCGTTGGGAGAACTGTATCTGTGCGGATCCGTTGTGCCAGGACCCAGGCTCCTCGCTCGATAAATCCTTTTACTGAATTAGACCGGGATTTCGGAGGGACCGATGAGGAATTACTAAAGGCAATTTCCAATTTTCTACCCCTGCACTTTGGGCAGATTACCCTTATTCTTTCAGAAATAGAGAATGCCCTCAATCGGACAGTTACAGTGGATGAGATACAGGCATCTTTAGAAGCACTGGCAGCGGAGGGTAAATTGAACAGGGTTGAGGGGCCTTTTGGCCCAACTTATACAAAGTAATAGTTGTTCTGTGCTATCATCAAATACCGGGAAAGAGGTTAAAGATGCGTCTGCTCTATTTTACAGATGACCATAAAAGGGGCACCTCCCCAGAAAAAAGGAAGGATAACTTTCCTTTGACCCTGCGCCATAAACTGGATGAGGTTGTGAATATCGCCAGGGAACAGGAAGTGGACTATGTTTTACATGGGGGGGATTTTTTTGATGTTCCCTCTCCTGCACTCAGTATCTGTGCCGATTTTCTTGAGGTTTACCAGCGGTTTGATGTGCCTGTGTTCACTATACCAGGCAACCATGACCTTTTTGGGCACAACATCGAAACTCTGCAGCGCACAATGCTGGGGTTTGCTGCCAGATTGGGTATTGTGCATTTGGTGGGAAGGGAACCTATTTATCTGGAGAAAAAAGGTGTGCGGGTGCAGCTGACCGGGCAGGGTTACCACTTTGAGATGGACCGCCGGGACAGGAAACTTGATTATGTAGTTGAGAAAAAAGACTGTGATTATGCTGTTCATATGGTTCATGGGATGCTGCTGCAGCGCTCACTCTTTCCTGGCGCTTATTATACTCTGATCGAACAGATCTGGGATACAGAAGCAGACTTCACTTTAGCTGGACACAACCATCTCGGGTTCCCAGATACAGAAAAAGATGGCAAGTATTTTCTTAATCCAGGTGCTCTAGTACGTCTTTCCAATCACCAGCAGGAGATGAAAAGGCCGGTGCAGGTTGTTGTTATTGATCTGTCTGGAAGCAGACCAGTTTATGAAAAGATCAGGCTTAAAAGCGCTGCACCTGGTGAAGATGTCCTAGATCGGTCGCGCCTGGAAGAGGCCGCTTTTCGGGAGCAGAAATTGGCCAGCTATATGGCAGAGGTGAAAGCGGCGGGGAATTATCAGCGCACAGATATCAGAGTTCTGCTGGAAGAGATCGCCCGAGCTGAAAAACTCCCAGCAGTGGTGATAGAGGAGGCTTTGCGGAGGATTGCTCTAGCAGAGGAGTCTCTTGTCCAGGGAGATGATGATTTATGAACAGTATCAAAAAACTCATTATAGTTAACTTTCAGTCGCATGAACATACTGAAATCGAATTTGGGCCAGGCCTGAATGTTATTGTCGGCCCTTCAGATTTTGGCAAATCTGCTGTGGTGAGAGCGCTGCGGTGGGTTCTCTATAATGAACCCCGGGGGAACAGCTTTATCAGAGCTGGGGCCAAGGTCTGTAAGGTAAGTATTGAACTGGATGATGGAACTGTTATCACACGTCTGCGGAGCACAACAGGGAAAAACCAGTATTTATTACGAAAACCAGATGAAGATGAACTCGTTTTTGAGGGTTTCGGCAATGAGATACCCGTGGAGATCACTCAGGCCACCGCTGTTCGGAAGATATATATTGATGAAAACAGCAAAGTGGAACTGAATTTTGGAGCTCAGCTGGAAGGGCCGTTTCTGCTGGCTGAAAATGGTGCTGTTAGGGCTAAGGTGATCGGGCAGTTGGGAGGTGTCCATATTCTTGATCTAGCTCAAAGGTCCGTTAATACTGAATTAAGGCGTCTAGGAGAACAGGAGAAAAGGTGCCAGGATGAACTCCTTCAGATTGCAGAAGCGCTCAAAACATATGAAAAACTTCCGGAGCTGCAGGAGAGAATCGGGCAGATTGAGGGGCTACTCCAACACCTGGAAGAGGCTGCTTTAAGGTTACAAGGACATATCTCTCTACAGAATGAATGGGAGGAAAACAAGTCTGCTTTAGCAAGGTCACAACAGGTTTTGGCAGCCATTGCTCGCTTGGATGAAGCTGAGTCCGATTACAGGGAGTTGGAAAAATTAAATGAGGAGTACCGTTATCTGCTAAGTCTGGATTTGGATATCACTCAGGCCAACCGGCAGCTTGAACGCGCCCAGCAGATAATTACCGAAACCGAGCAAGTCCCTGTAGTTGATGAATGTCTGCAAAAAGTAGAGCCTTTAGACAGGGAGTATAAGGAGCTCAGTCAGATAGAGTGTGAGTTGAAAAATATAGATCGCTATCTAAAAATGAGCATGTATATCACAGAGAAAACAAAAAAAATAGCAGAAGTAGAAGAGCAGTTGGAACAAATAGAGGAATATGAGCAGAGGTTGGCTGTTTATCACGAACTACAGCAGGAGTGGCAGGAACTAGAAAAAACGTATCGCGGTTCCTGTTTAGCAACAGAGCACTACCAAAAGGAAATTGACGAATATTTGGAGAAATTCAAAAATTTTCTGCTGAAAATAGAAAGGTGTCCGGTTTGTTATGGAGAACTGGATCAGGATGCAGTTGAAAGGGTGCTGGATGAATACAAATAAGGGGGAGAAAAAGTGGCAGGAGTGAAGGAGCACGTCCAGTATGAAAAACAGATCACTTATCTTAAGGAGGCTCTGCGCAGATCCCGTGACCTGAGGGAGCGTGCTTTAAGCCAAAAGGAACTGCTGGAGCAGCAGCGGGAAAAGCTCTACCAGAAGGCTGCTGAGTATGGTGTTAAGCCAGAAGAACTGGGGGATAAGATAGCTCAAATAAAACAGGAGATGGACCAGCTGTTAGAGAAAACCAACAAACTGATACCCTGGGATCTGCTAGAAAAGGAGCGTTCCCGGTGAATGGCGATATCAATGCTGTGAAAAGAAGTCTTGATCAGCTGAAAGCGGTTTATCACAGACAGCGGGGGGAACAGGCTAAGCTTTTGGAAAAAGAAGCTTCCTTGAAACAGAAGCTGGAAAAGGCGCGTCAAGATGAGGAGTGTTTGGAACAGGTGCGCCTACTGCTGCTGGAGGCAGCTAAACATGCCCGGGAGCAGGGCCGCCGCCAGGTGGAACTTTTGGTCACCCAGGCTCTGCAGTTTGTCTTTGGTGCTGATATGGAATTCAAGGTAGTGATAGAGGAGAAGCGTGACCGGCCTGAGGCAAAGTTTTTTGTCTGTTCCAACTATGGGGATTACAGGGTTGAAACCGCTCCTCAGGATGCCCGAGGAGGAGGGGTTGTAGATGTTATCTCTCTTGCTCTGCGTCTTGCTCTTCTGCATGCCTTTCGAATGCCGGTGGGCGGCCCTGCGGTTTTAGATGAACCAGGAAAGCATGTCTCAGAAGAATATGCTCCACAGTTGGCTCGATTTCTCAAAGGCTTCAGCCAGTCCCTTGGACGTCAGGTAATTATGGTTTCCCACAACCAGCACCTGGCTGATTCAGCAGATATTGCCTATTTGATGGAGCTGCACCAGGGAATAAGCAAGGTGCGGCGTATTCGTTAGCCATCGCAAAAACATAGATATAAGCTAATAATGACAGGAGGTAGTTTTTGTGACAATTTGGCAGGCAGTGGTGATGGGCATTGTCCAGGGTTTAGGGGAGTTTTTGCCCATCTCCAGTTCAGCACACCTGGTTTTAGTGCCCTGGTTATTCCAGTGGCATGATCCAGGTCTGACCTTTGATATAGCTTTACATATCGGAACACTGATCGCTGTTATTGCTTACTTCTGGAGGGACTGGGTCAATTTAATCAGGGGAGCTTTTCAGGGTACTAAAACCACTGAAGGCCGTCTTTTCTGGTATCTGGTTTTGGCAACGATTCCGGGTGCTGTAATTGGTCTTCTGTTGGAGGAAACAGCGGAAACGGTTTTCCGTAACCCCCTATTAATTGCTGTTATGCTGATTGTGCTGGGTGTTATACTCTACTGGGCTGACCGAAAGGGAAGAAAATATACAGATGTGAAAAATATTTCCCTGAAGCAGAGCCTGCTGATCGGTGTTTCCCAGGCCCTAGCCATTATTCCCGGTGTTTCCCGGTCAGGGATCACCATGACTACAGGTCTCCTTTTCGGGCTTAAACGGGAGAGTGCTGCGCGTTTTTCCTTTCTGCTGTCAGCTCCGATAATTTTTGGTGCTGGTATCATCAAGGTGCCTGACATTCTCGCAAACCCCGGGATGATAAACGCTCCTTTTTTAATTGGAATGCTGGTTTCCGCACTTTCAGGGGCAGCAAGTATCGGTTTTTTGTTAAAGTATGTACAAAAGAAAAACTTTCTTCCTTTTGTCTGGTACCGCTTTCTGCTGGGAGCGATAATCCTGATAGTTGCACTGGTGCGCTAGTTGGAAAAAGTTTGAAACAACCCGGCTTTTTTTTGGCCGGGTTGTTTATTCGCCCACCATTTCTTTATTTGCTCATCGCTTATACAACGGTCACTTCTATCCCAGGAGTATCCTGGTAACGGCTTAACGACAAGTGTACTCTTTGACGCTGATATTTGATATGGTAGAGTTACATGATCGGCTGATTCCCAATGCTACCAGAGAACTATATAACTCCGGCAGTTCCCCTTACCCATTATGGCTGCTGTCAAAATAGAGCTGAATGTAAAGTGAGTGGTGCAGGTTGGGA
>CAZZEY010000043.1:0-9155 GCA_964653445.1 uncultured Syntrophaceticus sp.
AGTAATTGCTTCTTCAGGGCACTCGTCCACACAGGATTCACAGTCTGAGCAGTCATCAGGACGTGCCACTACGGATTTGTCATCTTCAATATCAAAAACTTCACTCGGGCAAACATCTGCACAGGATCCACAACCGGTGCACTTATCAAGATCTACTTTTGGTGGCATAATTTATCCTCTCCCTTAATTTAATATTAAATAAAGCTTAAAGAAATCATACAATCCCCCTGCTAATAATGTCAACCGTTTTTTTCAACCAGATCAGGTCTCAGCACCGAGGCTTCACCTAGATAAACATGTTTCACTTCATGCTGGGAACAGTTCATATAGGCATGTAATAGAACCCTTATACATCTTTTTAGTGCTCCGGGAACAGATATTTCCACTGTATCGAAAAGGGGCACCTCTACCCATCCCAACTCCCGGGCAGCTTTAGCAGGAAAAGCAGCATTAAGATCCTCTGTAACCGAAAAGATAATACTGATTATCTTTTCAGGTGTCAAATTATTATCTCTAGCTATGTTCTCAAGCAGTTCCCGAGCGGCTCCCAATATTGCCTCAGGGCTGTTCTCCGGTACAGTGACCGCACCTCTGATGCCACGCACCAATAGTCTTTCATCCAAAGAAAATACCATCTCCTAAGAAACTGCGCGGTGTCCCAGCCCAATGGCTACTTCATCAAGGTGCAGGAGTCCGATTCCAAAGAAAACCGCCACACTGATATGATCATGATAGCGGGCGATACCGATTTTACCGCCCACATTAAAACCCACAGCCTTTAAACTGATCTCACTTAAGGCCTCACGGGTGGCACCTGCCACAGCCCCCTCTTCACTATGAGTTTCTTTGATAACCCCTTCCCTCTTAGCTGCAACAACCGCTCGCTCAATAAATTTTTTTACCGAACTGATGAACTCGCCACCACAGTCAACTGCGGCAGTTCTAACACTATGTTTAGCAAACACAGCTTTTTTTTCCGCTTCCTCTTCCCTTGTTTTGGTGATCGCCATCTCAATTGCTATAGAGGCTATCTGCCTACTTCCGTAACCATCCACCATCATCCCTCCGTTTTCTTACCTTTCCATCTTCACCTTACCCAGACTGACCCGAGATTTATCTGTGGTCACCTGGTAGTTGATCGGCGGCCAGCTCACACCACTGGAAACAGCGCACACTTGAAAAGTCAATGGATACGGGTAAGCAGTACCGTCAAGTATGATCTCATCACCTGGCCTAACCGTCAGCAGAACTTCCCTCTCCTCAAAACCGGCTGTCTTTTTACCATTGACATAAACAGCTGCCTGAGGGAGTATAAAGTAATTGCAGAGCTCAATTTTGATCTCCCCTACTGCTTCCCCCGCAGGTTGAGTAACCATACTACTACCCTGCGGCCAGGGGATCCCTTCCATCCTTTCGGCAAAACTCAAGTAAAAACGAAAGGGTTCTTTGGTCATAACCACCTGCAGGATCACCATCAGAGAAAAAAGGATAACAAGGAAAATCTGCAGTCCTTTTTCCCAGCGTTCCATGCGGTCAAAAATACTTCTTCTCATTTTCACTGCCCCTTCTGCAAAAGGTATTACTATCCATCTATTACGCAGATCAGGGCATTTTTATGCAGATAAGTTTATTATCTGCCGTTCATGCGTTTTTCTAAAAACAACCGATAAGTACGCAGTTCTTCATTCATTTTGTAAATTATCCGCTCAACCTGATATTTGTCCAATGAGATTTCCGCTGGTGACAATACTTCCACCTTACGAAACTCATCACGCAGCAAAAAAGGAATAACATCTTCGATGGTATCTGCTTCTAATATGAATTCAACCGGTGCATAGGCAATCTCACGGTCGCTGGTCTCATCATTAACTACATACACTTCACCATTAGTATTTATATCCTCAACTCTAACACCCTGTACAGGGATATTGCGCAGTAATATCGCTTTTTGCTCCCGGATCTCCTCAGCTACATCCTCGCCATCCTTCCATCTGGAGAAAAGCCTCCCCTGTTTCCCTTCCCCCCGGTAATCAAAGCGAACCTTTAAGCGCAATTTTGTATCATCTGTCAAGTTCATAATACCATCTCCGCCTCCCGCATTGTGAATAATGCCTCATTTCGTCAAAAGACCACAATATTCCTCCCAGGACTTAATACTCAATTCCCCTTCTGCTGGGAATATCCTTAGTGAAAGGATGCTTGTGCATTTTCATCTCTGTGACCAGATCAGCTCGTTGGATCAATGCTTGGTGAGCATTGCGTCCGGTTAAGACAACTTCTACCAGAGGCGGCTTTTTATCCAACAACTCTAAAACCTCATTCACACTAACGAAATCCAGGTGAACAGCCTGATTGATTTCATCTAAAATCACTATATCATATTCATCTGAACAAATTGCTTCCTCAGCAGCAGCAAGCCCCGTACGCACCAGTTTCTTAAAATCAGTATTATCCTTTCCCTCACTGGGAAAACACTTACCGCAGGCCCTGCACTGTTCTTCCCCCTGTCTAATCAGGGCACTGTACTGGCAGCTGATACCATATTGAAGGAAAGTGATATTGGGATAGAGCCTTTGAGCAGCAAACAATTCTCCGGTATAGGCCCCCCCTTTTAAAAATTGGATGATACAGACCCTGAAACCATGTCCCACAGCACGCAGGGTTAAACCCAGAGCAGCAGTGGTTTTCCCCTTACTATCGCCAGTATACAATTGTATAAGCCCTTTAACCAAGCGCGGCCTTTTCATCATTTTTCACCTTCCCTAATTTCTGCACTACTCTTAAAACAGCAAGCTGATCCTGTAATACAAGAAGCCCCTTCTCCTGCAGATGTTTGATCAAACAGCAGACCTCTCCCCCGGTGTAATCCCGTTCAGCTAAATGCTCCGGGTCAATCAGATAACAAGGCTTCCCAGAATCAAGGAGAGGTTCCAGTACCTGGGCATTGGGAATATTTCCCTTGCCAAAGGGTGTCTCCAGAAGAAATACAGCATCAGCATCCATAGCCAACCGCAAATTCTCCTTATACTTCTCTGTGCTGATGGATGAAAAGGGCTTTTCCTCCACAATCTGCAGTCCCAAAGAGTGCCCTACATCCCAATCGGTATCCTGAATATTCACTACCCCTGCAGTTACATTATAACCCTGTCTGTACAGGTGCCCCATCAATGCCCCACCGACACCTCCACCACAGATCAGGTGTATATGAGGGGCATCAGAATTAACCTGTTTGTCATCTTTTGAAGGCAGCACCACAATCTGAGGATCTCCTGTTATGGGATGCCTGATCACCAATACATCTGTGTTATAAACCTCTTTGATATTTTCAGCGTTCAATACCTTTTCTGGAAGACCTGCCGCAAATATTTTTCCCTGATGCAGCATAATCATCTGTTCACTGAACTGTGCCGCCATGTTCAGATCATGGAGAATGGCGATTACAGTAATACCATGCTCTCTGTTCATCTCCTGTAGAAGGGTGAGAACTTCCAGTTGAGCGCTGAGATCAAGATGAGCAACAGGCTCATCCAGCAAAATAATGCTGGGATTTTGAGCAAGAGCTCTGGCCAATATAACCTTCTGCCGTTCTCCTCCGCTCAACTCCAGAATACTGCGATCCTTCAGATGCCAGCAGCCGGCTTTTTCCATAGCTGTACACACAATTTCATAGTCTTGTTCACTTTCCTGTTCAAATCTTCCTAAATGGGGATGTCTCCCCATCAGGACAACTTCCATAACAGAAAAAGGAAAGTTTATCTCAGTTTCCTGTGGTACAACCGCCATCTGTTGAGCCAGATCCCTGCGTGATACTTTAGTTAGATCCTCCCCTTTAAAGTAAACAACTCCCCTGGTTGGCTTTAGAGTTGCGGCAATTGTTTTGATAAGTGTAGATTTTCCCGCGGCATTGGGTCCAATAATACCCAAAAAACTGCCTGGAGCAACATCAAGGTTAACCCCGGATAGAACCTTATGCGCTCCATAACTGCATTCAACACCATGTATTTTAAATACTAGTTCTTGAGATATAGCTATCACCTCTATTCTGTTAACATGGCAAGGGCGTGGCAAGGGGACGTTTCGTTTGCCACATACAGCGTTAAAAATATCACAATTTAAAAATAACCGCTGCTTTTTCTAGTGCGCAGCAGATACATAAAAAAGGGAGCACCTAAAAATGCAGTAACAACACCTACTGGAAGCTCAACTGGTGCTGCAGCAACCCGTGCCACCAGATCAGCCCAAATTAAAAAAATACCCCCACCAATTGCACTGACCGGCAGCAGCACCCTGTGGTCAGGCCCTAAGATCAAGCGCACCAGGTGAGGAACAATTAATCCCACGAAACCAATGGTACCTGCCAGTGAAACCGCAACACCGGTTAAGAGCGCTGCCAGCAGCAGTATGATCCTTTTTGTCCTTTCCACAGATATACCCAACTGCCCGGCTGTTTCTTCACCAAAGGTCAGGATATTTAAATCACGCCCAAATAGACAAAGCAGCAATATACCAACTACCAGTACCGGCAGGGTATAAATAAAATAATCACTCCCCCTAAGACCAAGGCTTCCCATCAACCAGTAAATAACCTGCTGCAGGTTTTCTCCAGCCAGAGTAAGCATATAAGAAAGAATGGCTGACATAAAGGAACTCATCACAACCCCGGCAAGTATAAGAGTCTCCACAGCCATATGACCATTGATTAAAGCCAAACGATACACCAAAATCGCGGTCAAAAACGCTCCTAAAAATGCGGCCAATGGAAGTAGAGCAGGTCCAAGCAGCCCTCCACCAACAAAAACCATCACAAGAGCTGCGCCTACCGATGCTCCGGAGGCAACACCGATAGTGTATGGCTCAGCTAAAGGGTTGCGCAGTAAACCCTGAAGTGCTGCTCCTGCTGCAGCAAGGGCAGCCCCAACGAACAGGGCAAGAATCACCCGCGGTAAGCGAATCTTATAAATAATCGCATCAGCTGCCGCATCTGGTGTGCTAAACCAGGAAGACACCCCTGGAATGTGAGAAAGCAGCACTTTTACAACAACTGAAGGAGAAGTTATGGTACTGCCAAGGCTAACCCCAAAAATTACAGAAACCACAAGAAGAACTAATAATACAAACAAAAACCTCCACAGATAGCGGAATTGCTTATCGCCTGGCATCACATTCATCCTTTGTTATTAGTCTTGGAATATTTCCGGATATAAAGCTTGTGCAATCAGTTCTACAGCTAAACCTGAACGCGGCCCTGGTCTATTCAATAAATTATTATCGAGATCTGAGATTACTTGACCCTGCTGGACAGCCTTAATATCTTCCCAACCTGCACGCTTTTTGATCTCCTGCTGTATATCCACATAATAACTATCTGCAGATAGTATCACATCCGGATTTTTATTAACCACAGCTTCAGAACTGTACATCTGATAGCCGCTGACATCATCTGCAATATTAATACCTCCTGCTAAATTCACCAGTTCATCGACAAAGGTATCTTTTCCTGCTGTGTAAAGAGGGTCACTTCCTACCTCAATAAAGACCTCCACTCTGTCCTCATCTGGGATATTGGCCACCTTTTGTTGGACACTGTCAATCTTCTCTTTCATCTCCGCAATTATTGCGTCACCTTTTTGACTGGTTCCGGTTACCTCAGCCATCAGTTCGATGGCTCTGTAAACACCCTCAATACTCTCCGGATCCATACAAAGGACAGGTATCTCTAATTTAGACAGTTTACTGATGGCATCATCATTAAGTATCCCCTTAGCCACTACAAGGTCCGGCTCCAGAGCAACTATCTCCTCCACATTTCCTGTGAGATCACCGATCTTTGGTTTCTCCTTTGCCTCCTCAGGGTAATCACAATAGGTGGTTACTCCCACTACCTTTTCACTCAGGCCCAGGGCAAAAAGGATCTCAGTGTTGCTGGGGACAAGGGAAACAATTCGCTCCGGATAATTGTCAAGTTTTACTTGATTCCCAAAATCATCTGTGACCACAATATCACCAGTCTGTTCATCAGTTCCAGACTGGCTTTGATCATCTGCCGCTGTCCCACAGCCCCCTAATAATAGAAGACTACAGGTTAATACAACCAGTAGGAAAAAGACGCATTTTTTTCTCTTAACAAACATCCAGTTTCTCCTTTCAGAACTCTAATATCGTATCCTAATTTCTCCGCCGATTATGGGTTTCCTGCCTGACTGCCATTGTTTTTAATTTTTTGACTTCCTGCCTGGTGAGAAACCTGTACTCACCCACCTGAAGGCCTTCGAGATTCAAAAAAGCAAGGCTTTTCCGCTCCAGTTCCAGCACAGGATGGCCTATGAATTCACACATCCTGCGTACCTGACGTTTTTTCCCCTCCCTCAGACTGATCTCTAATAAACACTTATTTCGAGACTTCATTCCTAAATAACGGATTTTAGCTGAGGAAGTCTTTCCTTCAGGCAGGGGCACTCCCTTCCTCAATAAATCTAAATCATTAGAAGATGGCTTACCCTGTACAAGGGCATGATAGGTCTTCCATACACCGAAACGCGGATGGGTTAAAAGGTAGGCCAGCTCTCCATCATCGGTCAGCAGCAGCAATCCGCTGGTTTGATAATCCAACCTCCCCACAGGATATAGTCGGACCCCGGAAAGAGGCACCAGATCTGTTACTTTGGGTCTTCCCTGAGGGTCCCTGACTGTAGAAACATAACCTTTAGGTTTGTAAAGCAGCACATAAGTGTGCTTTTTGGTAAATCTTAACTCTTTCCCATCAAGCAGTATTTTATCACGCTCAGGGTCAACTTTCATTCCTAATACAGCAACCTGATCATTGACCCGCACCCTTTGTGCACGAATGAGTTCCTCACAGTATCGGCGTGAACCAACCCCTGACTGGGCCATTACTTTCTGCAGACGTTCTAAAGTTATTCTGCCTCACCATCCTCATGTAAGTGTTGCTAAACTATGTGCTACATCCTCCAACTCTCCTGCCAGTCTCCCCAGTTGGACTATAGTTTCGGCCACCTGTTCGGTTGCTGCAGCCTGTCCCGCACTAACAGATGCGGTTTCATTAATCCCGAGAATAATTTCCCCTACCGATTTTTCTATATTCCCCAGAATAGACCCAATCTGTTCAGCTGAAACAGCACTATCCTCAGCCAACTTTCTGACCTCATCTGCCACAACAGCAAAACCACGCCCGTATTCCCCTGCTCTGGCGGCCTCAATGGCTGCGTTAAGACCGAGCAGTTTGGTTTGGGTGGCAACCTTTTTAATAAAATTGAGCACCTCTTCAGTAGCTGTGACGTGATCCCTGGCTGTATCAGCAACCTCACCCAGATTTTTTCCCTGTACAGCAAGGTTCTCAGCTCCGTGAGCCAAAGATTTCGCTGTAGTGCTGATCTGTTTCACACTCTCATTTAAATCATCAGACATGGCCGCTAGCTGTTGGGCCTGGGCACGGAGTTCTTTAATCATCTCTTCCTTTGACTCCACAATGGTCATCATCAATAAAGCAGCAGAAGCATCGATAATAGTTGTCCCCTCTGGCTTGTTCTCATGAAGCAGCTTTTGTACCTGTTCTACACCTGTAGCTTCGATCACAATTTCAGGCAGCTGCTGCTTCAGCATTTCCAAACAATCCCTGTATCTATTTACACCAACTTCACGCGCTAATACCATACCTGGAGCATTTTCATCAAGATCAGCAATACCAACTACATTAATATCAGCTAAACCATAGGTTGCTGCAAGAATTGAGCGGCCCCCTTGACCAGCCCCTATAATAGCAATATTCATGACAACACCCCCCTTTAACTCATTAATTCTACCATATTCCTAATTTTCCTGCCAAATACTTACACATTTTGACCATTTATTATAAAAAAATAGAGATTTCACGAAAAAAGCAGATGACAGATAAACAAAGAAGCAAACAGCCCGGTCAGATCAGCTGTAAGTCCTAAATGTACTGCATGCCGGTAGCGCTTGATCCCTACAGAACCGAAATAAACTGTTAGGACAAAAAATGTGGTATCTGTTGTACCCTGCATGACAGAAGCCAGCCTTCCGATAAATGAGTCAGGGCCATAGTTTTGGATCAGTTCGATAGCAAGCCCCAGAGCACTGCTGCCAGACAGCGGCCTCATTATTGCAAGGGGAAGCACATCAGGAGGAAACCCTATCAGCCCCAAAACAGGGGAAAAGATCCCAATAAATAGATCCATGGCGCCAGACGCTCTAAAGATCTTGATAGCCACAAACATAGCTACCAAATACGGAATTATGCGGACAGCAATTTGAAACCCCTCAGATGCCCCTTGAATAAATGCCTCATAAACAGGAACCCGGCGCAGCCAACCAACAACAAGAAATAAAAAAAACAAAAAAGGTATTGCCCAACGGGAGACTTCATTTAATAACTGTTCTATCATCTTCTCTTCCTCCCGTACCTGTGCCGGACAAAGTTGCGCCAACAGAAATCAATAAAAAGAACCACAACCATGGAAACCCCTGTGGCAAATATTGTAGGCCCTACGATTTCACTGGGATTAGCAGAACCAGCGGCTACACGCACTCCTACAATAGTAGCAGGAACCAGAGTGATGCATGATGTATTTGCAGCCAGAAAGGTACACATAGCATCGGTCGCTGTATCAGGTCGGGGGTTCAGTTTTTGCAATTCCTCCATTGCTTTAAGCCCAAATGGTGTTGCGGCATTTCCCAGACCAAGAATATTGGCGCTGATATTCATAATAATAGCTCCCAGGGCAGGATGGTTAGGAGGCACCTCAGGAAACAAAATACGTGTCAGCGGCTGCAGCAGACGTGACAGCAGGCGAACCAAACCAGCTTGCCTAGCAATTTCCAGCATCCCTAACCAGAGTGTCATCAACCCGATCAGATCTAAACAAACCTGTACACCCTCATTAGCGGCATTGAAAAAAGTTTCAGTTACTAAATCGATCCTGCCATTCCAGGCGGCGGCGATAATACCGGCCAGAATTAAAAAAAGCCAAATCAGGTTGAGCATTATTTTCCCTCCTCCAATTGCTTCCTGTTTGACCTTTATGTAGGAGGGTAAATAAATAGACCTGAGCTTGGCCCTATCAATTATTACCATTTGACTGTTTAATTAATTAAAAAGAGATTTTAACCAGTTAAAA
>CAZZEY010000044.1:0-9103 GCA_964653445.1 uncultured Syntrophaceticus sp.
GAGCCTTGATGTTCTTATCGAACAAAATCTGGGAGATGGTGTTTTTTATGGGCGCAGCTACCGAGATGTTCCTGATATTGATCCCCGGGTAATTGTCAGAGGTCAAGGGTTAACTCCCGGAGATATAGTTAAGGTACGGATCACCAAAGCGGCTGCTTTTGATTTGATCGGAGTTTGTGATTTTCAGATAGAATGATGAGTTCCATTCATTACTAGAGAGAAAAGGGGTGTGTCTATGTTATAATCTTGGATATACCAGGAGAGGAGGGGCATCTTGAATCAGATCAAACTAACAACCGTTATTTGCGCGCTATTAATAACTCTGTGCGCCCTCTTCGGTGGTTATTACCTTTATGATAAATATTATGTCGGAAATGGGCTGCGGGAGCAGATCAGTCAGGTGGTAACAGCCGAGGAGATAAATATTGAAAAACAAGATAATTTACCAACCGTATCAATACGCTCCTCTAAGATAGAGAGTCTACAGAATGCTTATCAAGAAACAGCTAAAGTTGTTTATCAAAGATTTGGCCCAGAATGTAATATAGTCTTCCTGGATGAGCGAACAGAAAACTTGAGCCTTCTTTATGAAGAATGCAGTTTTATAATTCAGGAAGGCATTGCTACAGGTGAGTTTCAAGATATGCGGACGAAAGTGCTGAGTTTAGCTGATGAGAAAGGTGTCCTATGTCACCTGACCATGGATTCGTCCAATATCTATTTGGAATTAAGGGATGAACAAGGATATCTTTACGAAGTTGTTCATCGCATGAATCAGTTAGATGAGTGGGAGAAGCTGGGTGGTGATGTGATTGATTAAAGAATTGTGTTTGGGAGCAACTCTTGCTGTATTGATTTTTATGATAATGATGGGACAGAATGTGATCCCACTGCTTTTGTTGGCGGGATTGGGTTTTATGCTTTACATGCTGATGGACCGTAAGGGATTAGCTGGAGGTGCCCAATTCACAGGGTACACACAGCAGAGCAACTTTACCTTTGAGAACATCGGAGGGCAGGCCCCAGCCAAACAGGAACTAAAGGAAGCCCTTGATTTTGTTCTTCATGCAGGAAAAATATCAGAAATGGGTATCCGTCCACTTAAAGGGATTCTTTTAACAGGCCCTCCGGGAACAGGAAAGACCCTGCTTGCTAAAGCAGCAGCATCCTACACCCATTCAGCTTTTTTAGCGACATCAGGTAGTGAGTTTATCGAGGTGTATGCTGGTGTTGGTGCCCAGAGGGTGCGCCAGTTGTTCAAAGCAGCCAGAGAACGCGCTCAAAAAGAAAAAAAAGATGGTGCTATAATATTTGTTGATGAGATTGATGTTTTAGGTGGCAAAAGAGGAAGCAATACAGGGCATCTTGAATATGACCAGACTTTGAACCAACTCCTTGTGGAGATGGATGGTTTGAGACAGGATGATAAGATGCGGATTCTTGTGGTGGGAGCTACCAACAGGGAGGATATGCTGGATCCTGCTCTAACCAGACCCGGACGCTTTGACCGAATTGTTCGGGTTGATCTCCCTGATAAAGCAGCCAGAAGAAGTATTCTGGAAATACACTGCAAGAACAAGCCATTGGCTGATGATGTTTCATTAGAGGATATTGCCAGAGAAACATTTGGTTTTTCGGGTGCACACCTGGAAAGTTTGGCCAATGAGGCTGCTATTCTGGCTTTAAGGGAAAATTCACCGGTTATCCATCAGCACCATTTCAAAGAATCTGTTGACAAGGTAATGATGGGAGAGAAAATTGATCGCAAACCTAATGATGAGGAGCGCTATCGCATCGCTGTCCATGAGACTGGCCATGCTTTAATCAGTGAGCTTTTGAGAAATGGGTCCGTATCCCATTTGACCGTGACAACTAGAGGGAGGGCACTGGGGTATATGCGCTCTGTCCCGGAGGATGATCTTTATTTATATACTAAGGATTATCTGGAAGATCAAATCAAAGTCTGTCTGGGAGGGGCGGCAGCTGAGAGTGTTGTCTTGAATTCGCAGAGCACCGGTGCCAGCAATGATTTTCAACAAGCGGTAAATATAGCACGTCAAATCATCACAGCAGGGCTGTCAACTCTAGGGGTGATTTGGGAGGAGATTATTCCCCAGGAGCGCTATCACCAGGAACTGCAGAAGATTATCAAAGAGCAGGAGGATAAAGTCCAGGAGATTCTGCAGAACAATTACCATACACTCAAGGAGATTGCCGGATTTTTGCTGGAGCACGAATACATCAGCGGCAGCAAACTGCGTGAGATGATTGGAAAGCAAAATGTAATACATTAATAATAAGGGTTGGTGTCACATGACTGTCAAGGTAGAAATCATCGCCATAGGCAGTGAACTATTAAGTGAAGAAACAAGAAATATCACTACCCCATTTCTTGTCAATCAGTTAACAGGACTCGGATATACGATTAGAAGGCTCAGTACTATTGATGACCAAATGGAAGAGATTACAGGCGCAGTGTGTGAAGCACTGCGCCGTGCTGATCTCATTTTTTTGACCGGGGGATTAGGAGCAACACCTGATGATCTGACAAGAGAGGCAGTTGCTGATGCCTTAAATATGCCAATGGAATTTCGCTGTGATCTTTGGGAAGAGATTCAAGAGTATTTCCACCACAGAAGCGCAGCGGTAACCCCTGTCAATATGAAACAGGCTTACCTGCCCTGTGGTGCACAAGCTCTGCGTAACTCCATAGGGACAGCACCAGGGATCCTGATTCCTTATCATAATGACCAGACCATTATAGTCCTTCCCGGCCCACCGCAGGAAGCTAAACAAATGTTTATCCATGAGGTTAAACCTTTTTTATTAAAGCATTACCCTCCAATCAAAAAGAACAAAGAGCGGACATTTAAGATTATTGGTATTGGGGAAACAATTGTATATGATAATTTAAAAGAATTGGTGGCCACAGCACAGGATGCAGGAATAATATGCAGTTTTTTGCCTGGTCCCGGTGAGGTTATGCTTATATTTAAGTGGGACGGTTCATGTAGTGAGCAGGATGATTTATTTGAGCAGTTAGAGAAAAAAATAATAAACATTTTAGGAAATGATCTCTACGGAGTTGATGATGAGACATTAATGGGGAATGTAGGGAAACTTTTGCTCAACAAAGATATGACAGTAGGTGTTGCTGAATCCTGTACAGGTGGTTTGGTCGCCAATTACCTGACTGATGTGCCCGGAAGTTCCCGCTATGTGCGCGGAGGTATTATTGCTTACAACAATGAAATAAAAGAAAAGGTGCTTGGAGTAAACCCCAAAACATTAGAACAATACGGGGCCGTAAGCCCTGAAACCGCTAGAGAAATGGCCAGAGGGGCGCGCATGGTTCTTGGTTCTTCATTTGGCCTGGCAACAACCGGATTAGCTGGGCCGGATGGGGAACCAGACAATCCGGTGGGAACTGTATATCTGGGATTGTCTGCACGTGATGGAGAACTGACACAGAAAATCTATTTTCCCGGAGTTGGGAGAACCACTTTGAAAAAAATAGCAGCCAAAAGAGCGCTGGATTTCCTGCGGCGTTACCTGATAAATCCTGATGGAGTTGATTCATTTTGAGTGAAAAAACACGTTCTTTCACTGCTATCCTACTGCCCTCTGATCTGCAGCAGCGCATCAGTGCATCTGTTGAACCATTATCTAAATTACCACTTGATGTTAAATGGGTGGAGAAAAATAATCTTCATCTAACACTGAAATTTTTCGGTTCCTTAACCAGGGCAGAAATACAAAAAGCAGTAAACCAATTAAAGATATTAGCTCAACAGGAGGAGCCTTTTTACCTGCAGTGTGGGGAACTGATGGCTCTGCCCAACAGTTCCCATCCCAGGGTCATTTGCCTCTCATTAAAAGGAGAGGTAAAGAAACTGCAGCTTTTATGGCAAAAAATAGAACAATCCCTAGCCCGCGTAGGGTTTCCACAGGAGAAGAGAAAGAGATTTCACCCTCATATTACGCTGGGTA
The DNA here is from genome assembly GCA_964653445.1 of uncultured Syntrophaceticus sp. Classification (GTDB taxonomy): domain Bacteria; phylum Bacillota; class DSM-12270; order Thermacetogeniales; family Thermacetogeniaceae; genus DTU068. Next base: position 3,991 of record CAZZEY010000044.1, read on the forward strand.
GATTTCGCAGCAGAGGTGAATGGGCACTGATTGAGGAATATGCTGGGCACTTCCCCAATGATAAAATATTAGTCAGCCAAATTCACCTGATGGCAAGCAAACTGACCACTCGCGGGCCCATCTATACACCTTTAGCTGAAATACCTTTTTAATGTGAAATGATAAATTATAAACTTTTTCATAGTTGACAGCGATTTCCATTTACAATATAATAATTACGGTAAATCGAACATTTGTTTTGAAGGGATGGGGAGAGATGAGCGATAAATTTAAGGCCTTGGATCTGGCTGTTACTCAAATTGAAAAAGCCTTTGGAAAAGGTTCTATTATGCGTTTAGGGGATAGACCAACACAGCTCAATATTGAGGTTATTCCATCTGGCAACCTGCCGCTGGATCTTGCTTTAGGGGTTGGGGGTATTCCCAGAGGAAGGGTAATTGAGATTTATGGACCTGAGGCCTCTGGTAAGACAACAGTTGCCCTGCATATTGTTGCTGAGGCCCAAAGAAGAGGGGGGATGGCGGCATTTGTTGATGCTGAACATGCCCTAGATCCGGTGTATGCCCGAAATTTAGGTGTAGATATTGATAATCTTTACGTATCTCAACCTGATACAGGTGAACAGGCATTAGAGATCACAGAAACCCTGGTGCGCAGTGGTGCACTGGATGTGATTGTCATCGATTCTGTAGCTGCTCTGGTGCCCCGGGCAGAACTTGAAGGAGAAATGGGAGATACCCATGTAGGACTGCAGGCGAGATTAATGTCACAGGCTTTGAGAAAACTAACAGGTATTGTCAGTAAATCCAAGACCACAGCTATATTTATTAATCAGATCAGGGAAAAGGTTGGTATAATGTTTGGCAACCCTGAGGTAACCACTGGCGGTAAAGCATTAAAATTTTATTCATCCATTAGGCTTGAAGTTAAAAAAATTGACCTGATCAAACAGGGGACTGAAGTGGTGGGAAGCCGTACCAGAATCAAGGTCGTCAAGAACAAGGTTGCACCACCTTTCAAACAGATTGAATGTGATCTCATGTATGGTAAAGGCTTTTCCCGTGAAGGAGGTCTTTTGGACCTGGGTTTAGATTACAACATCATCAGCAAATCCGGGTCATGGTTTTCTTATAGAGAAGAACGGCTGGGACAGGGCAGAGAGAATGTCAAGGTATTTTTAAAGGAACACCCAGAGATCGCTCAGGAAATTGAAGATAAAATACGTGAGATGGCCAACATTAAAGTTGATGCTCAAGATCCCACACATGAACCTTCAGCAGAAGGCTCAGTTGATGATCATTCTTGACATGATCCGGAAACGATAATAAAATTTAATAAAAGAAACAGCTTAATAGAACTTCTTCCACAAGTTCTTTATATAAATAGATTGATATAAAGGATAATTCAAAAATTTAATATTATGATGTGGGGAAGTTTCTATGAAAGACCGAGTTTCTACTCGGTTTTATTTTTAGATAAAGGGTATTATGGAGGGAGGTGAAAGGAATTAATCAGGTGCCAGTTATTTACGCTATTTTAGCAGTTATAGCACTCCTGTTAGGGGTACTGTTCGGCTATCTTCTCCGCAAGTACCTGGCTGAAGCCAAAATAACTTCAGCAGAAGAGGCAGCTAAACGTATTCTAGAAGAAGCAGAAAAAGAAACAGAGGCCAGGAAAAGAGAAGCCATTTTGGAGGCTAAAGAGCAGATTCATCTTATGCGCACTGAGGCAGACCGTGAAAACCGGGAAAGGCGTAATGAAATACAGCGGTTGGAACGGCGTTATCTCCAGAAGGAAGAATCTCTGGAAAGGAAAATGGATAGTCTGGAGAAAAAAGAAGAGAGTTTGGCCAATAAAGAACAAGAACTCTTAAATAAAAAGAGCCAACTTGATGAACTGTTGCAAAAGCATACAGCTGAGTTGGAACGCATTTCCGGTTTGACCACTGAAGAGGCCCGTACTATGATTCTGAATAATGTCAGGGATGAGGTTAAACGTGAAACAGCCCAGATAATTAAAGAAGAGGAGGCGCGGGCTAAAGAGGAAGCTGAAAAGAGGGCGTGTGAAATTGCAGCTCTTGCCATCCAAAAGGGTGCTGTTGATATTGTAGCGGAAACTACCGTATCTGTAGTTCCGCTGCCCAATGATGAAATGAAAGGAAGAATTATTGGGAGAGAAGGGAGAAATATCAGAGCACTGGAAACTCTGACAGGGGTTGATCTGATAATTGATGATACACCTGAAGCTGTAATCCTGTCTGGGTTTGATCCAGTTAGGCGTGAGATAGCTCGAATTGCATTGGAAAAACTGATTAATGATGGAAGAATCCACCCGGCTCGGATTGAAGAAATGGTGGAGAAAGCTAAAAAGGAGATTGAACAGCAGATTCGGGAAGAGGGAGAACAGGCTGCCTTTGAAGCAGGTGTGCCCAATTTACATCCTGAATTGATAAAGCTGTTAGGTAGACTCAAATTTAGGACAAGTTATGGTCAAAATGTATTAAAACATTCTCTTGAAGTTGCCTATTTAGCAGGCACTATGGCAGCCGAATTAGGAGCTGATGCCGAGTTAGCCAAACGCGCTGGGCTGCTCCATGATATAGGAAAATCTATTGATCATGAAATAGAGGGTCCCCATGTCAACATTGGGGCTGATCTTGCGCGCAAATACCGCGAGAACCCTGAGGTGATACACTGTATTATGGCTCACCATGGTGATCAGGACCCTGAAACAGTTGAGGCAGTACTCGTACAGGCTGCAGACGCAATTTCAGCGGCACGACCTGGAGCACGAAGAGAGACACTGGAAACATATTTAAAGAGGTTGGAAAAATTAGAAGAAATAGCGGACTCTTTTGAAGGTATTGAAAAATCATTTGCAATTCAGGCGGGTAGAGAAATCAGGATTATGGTGAAACCGGATGTGGTCGACGACATACAGGCGGCACATCTCAGCAGGGAAATAGGGAAAAAAATCGAGGAGAAATTAGAGTACCCCGGTCAGATAAAGGTGATTGTAATACGAGAAACAAGACATGTAGAATATGCAAAATAACATATGTGGTTAGTTGACCTGCCCAGTGCAGGTCTTTTTTCTTTTTTATACAAAGAAAAGGAAGCATTATTTATGCAGGATTTATCTATTTCCTGACGAATATCTAAGCGAGACATTGTATAAAAAGCATAAACGGCAGGAAGAAGGTAATATAGTGGCAGTTTTATATCATAAAAACAACAGTGTTCCTTATATTGCAAATTTACTTACATCTATTCTCATCCACTACCCGGAGATTGCAACCATTAAATTAGAACCAAAAGATCAAGTAATCAGATTCAGCTTTTACCTGAAAGATGTAACGCAAAATACAAAAACAGTAGAAAAACACCTAGAGCAGGCATTGCAGTCATATTACTACCTGGAAGATGTAAAAGCAGTGGTAAATGCCTTTGCCTTTCATCAGCTTGACTATTTCACAATTATGGAGTTCCAAAGGGATATCAATTCTCTTTCTCAGAAGGAAATTGCACTGGTGATAGCATTACTAAAAGATGAATTTGGGGCATCTCTTATCTCAGATGATGATGAGGATTTTAATGTTGATAACCAAACTCTGCACGAAGAATTAATCAGCTATATGTTGGAAAATGTAAAAATGTCTATGTCAAATATTGAATTAATAGCCCTGCGGGATGAGGGGAAAGTGGTAGTTTATAACAAGTAACTTTGCTGCAGGAGGTATTTATTTGCGGGTTTTATTTCTAGGAGATATTGTTGGACGACCAGGCCGCCGGGCTGTAAAGGAACTGCTTCCATCGCTTAGAGAAGAGTATGATCCCCATTTGATAATCGCCAATGGAGAAAATGCAGCAGGTGGAAATGGCATCACAAGAAGAACAGCAGATGAGTTATTTCTAGGTGGGATCGATATCCTGACCATGGGCAATCATGTATGGGATCAAAAGGAGATCTATGATTTTATTGAACGAGAAGACCGCATGGTACGACCTGTCAATTACCCACCTGACACTCCTGGCCGCGGGTATTTGATTACCTATGCCAGAGATGATAATAAGGTAGGGATCATCAACCTTTCAGGCCGTGTTTATATGCCTGCTCTTGACTGCCCCTTTCGATTGCTGGATGAAATTATTCCCTTGATAAAGAGAGAAACAAAAATAATTATTGTTGATTTTCATGCTGAAGCCACATCAGAAAAGATGGCCCTTGGCTGGTATGCAGATGGGCGTGCCAGTGTGGTGATCGGTACCCATACCCATATTCAAACAGCAGATGAAAGAATACTACCAGAAGGAACAGGATATATAACAGATGTGGGTATGACCGGGCCTCGGGATTCGATCCTAGGAGTCAAGGTCAAGCCTGTAATACAAAAATTTTTAACACAAAGGCCGGTTCGTTTTGAGGTAGCAGCAGGACCAATACAACTCAATGCAGTTTATATAGAAATAAATCAGGAGAAAGGAACAGCAGAATCTATTAAGAGGATTTCGGTTATAAAAAATTAACCTTGCGAATTTTTTCCATTAATGATAAAATAAATATAATTCGGCATAGTATTTAACTGGATGGAAAAAAGGGGGAGGTTGGGTTAGTGGAAGTATTGAAGGTGTCAGCAAAATCAAGCCCCAACTCTGTTGCCGGTGCTCTTGCCGGAGTCTTACGGGAGAAGGGCTGTGCAGAACTACAAGCTATCGGAGCAGGTGCTCTAAACCAGGCTGTCAAAGCGGTAGCAATTGCAAGAGGTTTTGTGGCTCCTAGTGGTATTGATCTGATTTGCATTCCAGCGTTTACTGACATTGTGATTGATGGTGAAGAAAGAACAGCTATTAAACTGATTGTGGAACCACGCTGAAAAGAAATTATATCAATATTTTATTAGCCTGTTTATTTCTTGTAAATAAACAGGCTTTTGTTGTGCGATAGAAAGGTGGAATAACATGATTATTGACTGCCACTGTGATACGGTCCTCCAAGCATTTCTTGAAGATAGGTCAATTGCCGCTGAAACTCCATCAAGCCATCTTGATCTCCTGCGACTGCAGAAATCTGGTGTTAAGGTGCAATTTTTTGCCCTCTTTCCTGGTTTATCACC
>CAZZEY010000045.1:0-9051 GCA_964653445.1 uncultured Syntrophaceticus sp.
TTGAGTTCTGCCTGGATCATTCTATTGACGGCATTCCCACCACCACCACCGACACCAATCACCTTGATATCAGCAAACTGATTTGTGTCAACCTCCAACTCCAACATCTCCCTGTCGATCCCTCACTTCTTTAAAAAAGATCTTGAAACCACTTTTTAATTTTGCTGAAGATAGTTTTCGCCGAAAAACTGTCTTCATCTTCTTCAGTTGCCTGGTGCCGTCTGACACCATACATAAGCAGTCCGACACCTGTGGCATATTCAGGGCTGTGTACTACATCAGCCAGCCCACCTATTCCTTCGGGATACCCAATCCTGACAGGTTTCTGTAAAAAGTCCACTGCCAGTTCGGCTATTCCGCTTGTTAATGCGGTCCCTCCGGTCAGGACAATTCCTCCCGGCAGTAAGCCTGGGTAACCGGAACTATCCAACTTATTCTTTACAAGAGTAAGAATTTCCTGCACACGGGGCTCAATGATAGTGGCAATTATTTTTTTGGAAATTCTAAAGGTCTCCCTCCCGCCTACGCTGGGAACATCAACAAATTCACTATCTGATGTCAATGCAGGCAGAGTGCCTCCATGTTCCTTTTTTATCACCTCAGCTTGGTTCAGCGGAGTGCGCAGACCAACCGCCAGATCACTGGTGATATAATCCCCTCCCACCGGCAGAACTGCAGTATACCATAAAGTTCCCTGATCAAATAACGCAATATCGGTTGTGCCCCCTCCTATATCTACCACCACAGCTCCCAGTTCTTTTTCTGCTGGGAAAAGCACCGCTTCTCCAGAGGCATAACCATTTACCATTATTTCCCAGGGCTGAAACCCCGCTCGTTCACAGCACTTGATAACATTTTGCAAAGTGGCATTGTTAATTGTTACAATGTGTGTTTCCACTTCTAATCTTGACCCAACCATCCCCACCGGGTCAAGTATATTATCATTACCATCAACAAGATACTGGCGAGGTATAACATGGATAATTCTGCGATCAGGAGGCAGAGCAATTACGCGCGCTGCTTGAAGCACCCGATCAACATCCTCCGGCATAATTTCCTGATCCGGGCTAGCAACAGCAACAACACCACGATTATTGAGGGAAGAAACCAAAAGACCTGTAATCCCCACATACCCACCCTCAATCTGGCGTCCACTCATCTGTTCAGCTTGTTCTACAGCAGCTTCAATAGCACGCACCGTATTTTCTATATCGATAATGTTACCCTTACGGATTCCATTCGATAACACGGACCCGAAACCAACTACTTGAAGTTGTCCTTCCTGACCGATTTCCCCTGCAATGACAGTAACCTTTGTACTGCCAAGATCAAGGCTGACAATTAGGTTTCCCCGGGTCAAATTACCGCACCTCCACCCAGAATTCACACATATAAAACCTTTTCAACGTGAATCGATTTTTTCCTCTAATTTTCTACTAAAGAGATCAGATTTTCTATTTCTTCTTTATTTTTTCCCTCACACTTTACTGCAGGGACGCTTAAACTTCTAATATCGATATATTCGATCCCCTCAACCGACCCCAGTTGATCAAGATAAGAAACCGCCATTTCTATTTTTTCTGACAGACGGTCCGGAGTGCCCAACAGCACGGGAGTCCCCTGACGTGTATATGCGATAAGACTGCTCTCCTGAGCAAGATTGATTTCAGAGATATGCTGCTGCACATTATCATCTAAAACTGCTAAAACCGACTGAAGATATTTCTCTTTGCTGACCTGCTCACCAGGTTTTAAGGAATCTGCTTCTAACCCTGTGATAATCGGTAGATTGTAATTGTTTGCCGAGATACCCTTTTCAATACAATACCCTTTGTCATCTATAACAACAAAACTATCCTGGGTGCAGTAAAGTGCCAACGGCTCTCGTTCTTTTACTATAATCTTCATTTGATCAGGAAGATGTTTACTAACTTCAACAGATGCAATCACTGGAATAGAAGACAAACGCCTTTCAATCAAACCGGTGTCAATATCAAAGTAATTTATACCTAGACATAGACCACTTTTTTGAATAATTTCATTCTGAGGAATTTGATTGTTACCCTTGACCTCAATTTTATTCAAGGCAAAGAAAGGAGACTGGGTAAAGTAATACAAGGCCAAAACACTGGCAATTATGATAAGCAAATTTCTTAATGCCCTGATTATTTTTCGCGGATCTCTTTTTTTCCTGCGCTTAATTTGGGTTTTAGCAGAAGACATGCTTGTCCTCCTCGTACTTAAAAAAAACTTATGGTCTATTCACGATGAACCTGAGCTCCCAGCATCAGCAGCCGCTCTTCGAAATTTCCATAACCGCGGTCCAGGTGCTGTACCCCTTCTATTACAGTGGTATTCTCCGCTGCCAGACCCCCCAGAACCAGGGCTGCGCCTGCTCTGAGGTCCGTTGCTTCTACAAAAGTTCCGGTTAACCGTTGTACACCTTTGATGATGGCGCTTCTTCCCTCCAATTGAATCTGCGCCCCCATTCTCCTTAACTCACCAACATGCCTGAATCGATTCTCAAATATATTTTCAGTTATAATGCTTGTTCCATCAGCCAAACTGAGAAAAATCATCATTTGGGGCTGCATATCTGTAGGAAATCCAGGATAAGGCATAGTTCTTATGTCCAATCCTCTCCAGGCAGGTGAACCTTTAATTACTATTCGGTCATCTACCTCCTGCACCAGAACACCCGCTTCCCTAAGTTTAGATGTAATAGCTTCAACATGCTCAGGGATTGCGTTTTCAATAACCACCTCTCCCCTGGTGATAGCTGCCGCAACCATAAAAGTCCCAGTTTCAATACGATCCGGTATTACTCTATAGGTAATCTCCCGGTCAAGTCTGCTGACACCATCAATGCGGATGGTGTCCAGCCCAGCACCCCTGATGCGGGCACCAAGTTTATTCAAATAGTTCTGCAGATCTACGATTTCAGGTTCCCGGGCAGCATTTCTAATAATGGTGGTGCCTTCAGCAAGAGCGGCAGCCATCATGATGTTTTCTGTGGCACCTACACTGGGAAAATCAAGGTGTATTTCTGTACCTTTTAGTTTAGCAGCCACAGCCTTAATATAGCCGTGATCCTCATAAATCTCAGCCCCTAAAGCCGCTAACCCCTTTAAATGCAAATCCATGGGACGAGACCCTATAGTACACCCACCAGGGTATGAAGCCTTAATCGTCCCAAAACGGCTTAATAGCGGCCCCATCACCAAATTGGATGCCCTCATGCGCCTGGCTAAAGAAGGGGGTACTTCAAGGGAGCGCAAACCAGTTGTATCCACCTCAATGGTATCACCGGTCCATTTGACAGCAGCACCTAAAGATTCCAGTGTTTCCTTCATGGTCTGCACATCATTTAAAAAAGGTACTCCCTTTAACACAACAGAACTCTCACACAGCAGGGACGCTGCCATAATCGGTAATATGGCATTTTTTGCGCCGCTTATTACTACTGAACCTTTTAAAGGTACCCCTCCAGTTACAACCAACCTCTCCACACCAACTCACCCTTCCTCCCCCATGATCAAGACCTCAGGGACAAGTAATACCCCCTTCTGTTCATAAACTCGCTCCTGGATGGTCTTGATTAAGGTTAGAATTTCGCGTCCTGTGGCATTACCGCGATTAATAATGAAATTGGCGTGCTTCGTTGATATCACAGCATCTCCTATACTGTACCCCTTAAGTCCTACTGCCTCAATCAACCTTCCCGCATAATCATCAGGGGGGTTGCAAAATACACTCCCAGCAGTAGGGTGATCAAGGGGCTGCATTTTTTTGCGGAAGGAGAGTTTAGCTTTCATGCTGGCAGCGATATCTTCTTTAATTCCCGGCAGTAATTGAAGGGCAGCTCTTATAATAATTTCTTTTTTTGACTGTAAAGCAGACTTTCGGTAGCTGAATTTCAGTTCATCCCCGGACAATTTCTTCTGTTTTCCCTCAAAATCGATAAGCTCCACATGTTCAACTATAGATCCTATCTCCTGACCAAAAGCTCCTGCATTCATGATAATGGCTCCACCTAAAGTAGCAGGGATCCCTGCAGCGAACTCAAGGCCGCTCAGTGATTCTTTAAGGGCGATCTTCGAAAGGGTGGGGAGCATTACTCCACCCTCAGCTACCAGGATATTTCCCTCCAGATGGTATGATTTAAGACCACCGGCAAGTTTCAAAACAAGCCCCCTGATGCCTCCGTCCCGTACCAGGATATTGGAACCATTTCCGATAACCATGAGAGGTAACTGATGTTTTTTGGTGAAGAGCAGTATTTCCTGCACATCTTCCACAGTATGGGGAATTACCAACAGATCAGCAGGCCCCCCCACTCTCCAAGTAGTGAAGTTCTTCATAGGAGCTTGTGCCAACACCTGACCCTCTACTTTTTCCTTAAGCTCATTCGCCATTTTCCGCCAGTTCATAGCAACAATAACTCCTTAATTATGCTGATATCGCTGTTTCATATTCTGCGCGATGTTTTTTCCTACAGTCCAGACATTTCCTGCACCTACAGTTAGTACAATATCCCCTGAATGAACTTCTCTAAGGAGGTACTGCTCCACATCTTCAAGTGAGTTGATGTAAACCACATTCTCACCATTGTTTCTCAGTTCCTGTACTATACTTTTTGCGTTCACACCATCTAAAGGCACCTCTCCCGCTGAATAGATATCAGTAACTATAACCAGGTCACTTCCCGCAAACGCCTTACCAAACTCCTCTTTCAAAAGCTTGGTTCTTGTATACCGATGCGGCTGAAAAACTGTAATGAGCCTCTGCTGCTTAACACCCAGAGCAGCTTTCATGAGAGCTTTTATCTCTGTGGGGTGATGGGCATAATCATCAATAATTTTGATTCCATCAAATTGAGCTACCAGTTGAAAACGGCGCTGCACACCCCTAAACTTGGCTAACGCATCAGCTATATTGGGATAATCCATACCCAGATACATGCCAACAGCAACTGCCGCCAAGGCATTTTGAAAATTATGAAGCCCTGGTACAGATATTTCCAGCATACCAAGTAATTCACCCTTATGGTATACAGCCCCTTGTGTTATAAAGCCCATTTGCTTGATCTCTTTTGCCTGGTAATCAGGGTTTCCTTCTAAACCGTAAGTCACGGTATTGACCTGGTTGATATCTAACCTGCGTACATTAGGACTGTCAGTGCAGAGCACAGCTAAACCGCCCGTCTTAATCCGGCTCAAGTAATCCTGGAATGCTTTTAAAAGCCCTGTCAGGTCATTATAATAGTCCAGGTGATCATCATCTATATTTGTAATTACTGCAATATCTGGCTTCTGCTTGAGAAAAGAACCATCACTTTCATCTGATTCAGCAACAAGATATGCACCCTTGCCTAATCGGGCATTACCACCCAGTTCAGCTATATGACCACCTACCAGACAGGTGGGGTCAAACCCGTTTTCTGCCAAAAGCACAGAAATCATGGCACTTGTTGTGGTTTTTCCATGTGATCCTGTAATGGAAATTCCTTGATGTGAATCCATTAAATGTGCCAATAGGTCGCCCCGCTTGATCACTTCTATACCACGGTGGCGGGCGGTGCTTAATTCGATATTGTTAGGGTGTATGGCAGAAGAAACGACCACAACATCCATATCTTCTTTAATATTATCCTGACTATGTCCTATGTAGATCTGAGCGCCCATTTGCTTCAGGTTTTCAGTAACATATGATGAGGCCATATCAGAACCACTGACCCGCATCCCCATCTCAAGCAAAACCCGGGCAAGACCGCTCATCCCTACACCACCAATTCCGATAAAATGATACCACTTGCCAGCCACTAAATAATCTCCTCCCTTGAGCGCTACATCCTATTTTTCTTCATTTGCCACAACAACAGTTTATGTCTTATCCACCGGGGAGGTGCAGTGTGACTTTTTGCCAACATTAAACAGAATATCAGCAATAAACTCTCCTGCTTTTGGTCGCCCTATTTTGCGCGATTGTTCAGCCACTTTTTGGCGCATATCAGGGCGTTTCACCATTTTAGTCAATTCCCCAAAAAGTCTGGCAGCTGTTAATTCATTTTCAGGGATTAACACTGCTGCCCCCTGGTCCTTCAAAAAACGAGCATTATGATATTGGTGATTTCCGGTTGCAAAAGGGTAAGGGATTAAAACCGCCGGAATCCCTCGAGTTGTTATTTCAGCAAGTGTCGCTGCCCCAGCCCGGCTGATCACCAAATCAGCTGCTGCCAGAGCGTATTCCATTTCTTCCAAATACGGCTTAATAACTAGTCTGCCTATTTTATCGGCCGATATTCCCTCGGCTTCCATTTGATGGCATATTCGCTGATATTCAGCTTGACCAGTAATATGGATGACCTGCAGCTTTGGAAATGATTTATCACAGCAGATCTGACCATATACTTCCAGCATAACCTGGTTGAGGCGCCGCGCGCCCCTACTCCCGCCTGTAACAAGAAGTGTCAAAATATTAGGTTCTAAACCGAAGAATCTTAGTCCATCCTCTCGTTTCGTATTCAAAATCTCAGAGCGTACTGGAAGTCCCACATGATTTAATTTCGCCCTGCCAGAAAAAGGTTCCTTGTCCAAAGGAAATGTGGTAAATAAAACCTTAGCCCAGCGGGATAATAGTTTATTAGCCATACCGGGAACAGAGTTTTGTTCATGTAGAAAAAGAGGGACACCCAACACTGCTGCAGCAACACCTAAAGGCACAGATACATAGCCGCCAGTTGCGAAAACCGCGTCAGGTTTAAACTCATTTATGACCCTAATACCCTGTAAAAAACCCTTACCCAGTGAAGCTAAAGAACTCAATGCTTTGATCGATATTTTACGCGGCCACTTTCCTGCCGCAATCCGATAGAAAGAGTAACCTGCTTTAGGAACAACCCTGCTTTCCAAACCTTCTCCGGTTCCAACAAAAAGTATTTCCCCATCAGGGTCCATTTTTCGCAGTAAACCTGCAACAGCTAGTGCCGGATAGAGGTGTCCTCCTGTACCCCCACCGGTGATCAGTAAACGCATCTTCCAACTCCCTATTCCTTTACATAACGTGAAATATTTAATAGTATTCCAATTCCCAACAGATTCAAAGTCAATGAAGAACCACCATAACTGATAAAGGGAAGGGTGATTCCTGTAACAGGAAGACACCCTGTTACCACCCCGATATTAATTGCTGCCTGCACCACAACCATTGTAGTTATACCTGTTGCTAACAGTGCACCGAAAAGATCAGGTGCCTTAATGGCAATTTTCAGTCCTCTCCAGGCAAAAGCAAAAAACAGCAGAATAACAAATGATGCTCCGATAAACCCCAATTCCTCAGCTAGAACAGCAAAGATGAAATCTGTCTGCTGTTCCGGAAGATAGAGGAATTTTTGCCTACCATGTCCAAGCCCTGTACCAAAGATCCTTCCTGACCCCACCGCTAAAAGGGATTGGACGGTTTGAAACCCATCCTGCAGGGGATCGGCCCAGGGATCGAGGAAAGCAGTGATGCGCTTCATCCGATAAGGCTCCATCTTGATGGCAAGAGCAACTAATACTCCCCCTAAAACACCAAAAACACCCAGATGGCTGAAACGTGCTCCAGCAGCTAACAGCAAAATAAAAGCTGTCACTGCAATGGTAAAAGCTGTTCCCAGATCAGGCTGTTTGAGAATCAGCAGACATACACATCCAACCACCAGCAGCGGTGGAATTAATCCTTTGAAAAACTGTTTGATCTGGTTCGTTCTTTCCGCTAAAAATTTCGCTAAAAATATTACTACACCTAGTTTCGCAATTTCTGAAGGTTGAAAAGTAAGGGATAGAGCTTCAATCCCGATCCAGCGGGTGGCATCCTTAATGGTGATCCCTACCCCTGGAACAAACAGCAAAATTAACAGAAGAACAGATAAACCAAACAGGTGGTACGCCCATTTGCTGTAAATCCTGTAATCAATTTTCATTATAACAAGCATACCAATAATACCCAATACTGACCAGATCAGCTGACGTTTAAAAAAATGAGCGCCATCTGCGTAGTTAACCTGTGCAGTAACGTAGCTAGAACTATAGACCATGACAATGCCAATGGTCAATAACAGCAGTATAATAATAAATAGAATAAAATCAGGGGCATGGCGCGCTTTCTTCACTATAACCCCTCCCTCACAATTTCTTAACCTCTTTTCGGAAAAGATCCCCACGTTCCTCATAATCCCGAAACATATCCCAGCTGGCACATCCTGGTGAAAGCAGAACAATATCACCCGGGATAGCTATATTGTGTGCCAGTTTAACAGCCGCGGGAAGTGAGCTGACATCCCATATCCTGTCATAACCCACATCCTGTACAGCCTGGTGAAATAAAGGAGCAGCCTCTCCAAGAAGAATGAGTGCTTTTACCCTTTCCTTGATTTTGCAGGCAAGCCCCCCTAGTTCACTGCCTTTATGCCGACCGCCAGCGATTAAAATAACCGGCTCATGGAAGGAATCTAATGCTTTAAGTACTGCCTCTGGGTTTGTTCCTTTGGAATCATTGATATAACGCACCCCATTCAGTACACGAACCTCCTCCAGTCGATGAGGAACGCCTGGGAAAGAACGCAAACCTTTGGCCACAATTTCTTTGTCAATACCTGCCAGGAGAGATGCCGCAGATGCAGCCAGAACATTCTCCAGATTATGCGGCCCAGGCAGCCTGATATCAGATACAGAACAAAGGATTTCTTCTTTACCCTTACAGGTATAAATGACATTGGAGTCACGCACTCCAATCCCCTGTTCTGGTAATCTGCTGGAAGAAAAACCATAAATCTGACTAGGAATATTATTCATATGTGCCGCTAGCCAGGGATCATCCAGATTGGGCACCGCAAAATCACCTGAATTTTGGTTAGCAAAAATCCGCGCCTTAACCAATCCATAGGTCTCAGAGTCTCCATGCCTGTCCAAGTGATCAGGAGTTAAATTCAAGAAAACAGCAATCTGCGGCCGGAAACGTTGAATACGCTCAAGTTGAAAGGAACTTACCTCTACTATCCAGTATTCAACC
>CAZZEY010000046.1:0-8999 GCA_964653445.1 uncultured Syntrophaceticus sp.
CCCATGCTCCACATGCCCGATGGTCCCAATGTTTACATGCGGCTTTGTGCGCTCCCACTCTTGCTTAGCCATTTTCTAATCCTTCCTTACTTATCAAAAATAATAAGCTAAGTTATTGTCTTATCCCAGCCCCTCTGTTTCTTTCAGAAGTTCCAGGCTGTTACCTAACAACTCAACTTAAGCGCATCCATATCCCCGACTCTTAAAAAGCTGCTCCACAACATCAGAAGGAGCCTTTTCATAGTGGTCGTACTGCATTACATAGTTCCCACGCCCCTGGGATATGGAACGAAGTTCTGTAGCATAACCAGACATTTTGGCTAAAGGAACAAATCCTCTGACAACCTGATAATTTCCAACCGGTTCGGTCCCTTCAATACGGCCGCGCCGGGATCCAAAATCACCGATAACATCCCCTAAATATTCCTCAGGTACGGAAATCTCAACCCTCATAATCGGCTCCAACAAAACTGTCTTTCCTCTATCAGCAGCATCACGAAAAGCCAATGCCCCTGCGATCTTAAAAGCCAATTCAGAGGAATCAACCGGATGGTAGGATCCCCCCACCAGTACTGCCCGAACATCCACCACTGGATATCCTGCCAGCACACCGCTCTCCATAGCCTCATTAATACCGCTTTCAATAGCTGGTATAAACTCTTTGGGGATTATGCCTCCTGTAGTGCGATCCTCAAATACAAAGCCTTCCCCTGTAGCAAGCGGTTCCAGTTCCAAAATCACATGGCCATATTGTCCGTGTCCACCAGTTTGTCTGATATATTTCCCTTCTCCCCTGCTCATGGAGCTGATAGTTTCTTTGTATGCCACCTGGGGTTTACCGACATTAGCCTGTACATGAAATTCCCTAAACAGACGATCAACAATAACCTCTAAATGCAGTTCACCCATTCCTGAAATCAGGGTCTGCCCAGTATCATGATCTGTATAGGTACGGAAAGTCGGGTCCTCCTCAGCAAGACGGTGCAGAGCCGTTCCGATACGGTCCTGGTCTTCCTTTGTTTTTGGTTCAATGGCAACACTGATAACCGGTTCTGGAAATGTTATTGCTTCTAATATGATGGGTTGTTGGTCTGCACATAAGGTGTCCCCTGTAACGGTTCCCTTGAGTCCTACAGCAGCAACAATTTCTCCGGCATAAGCCTCATTTATATCCTGCCGGTGGTTGGCATGCATCCGCAACAGCCGCCCGATGCGCTCCTTTTTTCCCTTGGTGACATTGTAGACAGTATCCCCTGTTTTCAAGGAGCCTGAGTAGACTCGCAGAAAAACCAGTTTACCCACATAATTATCTGTTTGAACCTTAAAGCTCAAGGCCGCCAAAGGCTCGTCATCATCTGTTTTTCTGATTATATCCTCTCCGGTTTCAGGGTCTTTTCCTTTAACTGGAGGTATGTCAAGGGGTGATGGCAAATAATCAACAATACTGTCCAGCAGCGGCTGTACACCCTTATTATGAAAAGAGGTACCGCATAATACAGGCACAAACCTGCAGGCCAATACACCTTTACGAATAGCAGCCTTAATCTGTTCGTCGGTGATTTTTTCGCCATCCAGATAGTTCCCCATCAATTGGTCATCGAACTCTGCCAGAGCCTCCAAAAGCTGTTCCCGATAAAGCCTTTTTTCATCCACCATTTCTTCGGGCACATCGGTTTCAATATATTCTGTACCTAAATCATCTTCATAAATAATTGCCCTGTCCTTAACCAGGTCAATGACACCCCGAAAAGAGCCCTCACTCCCAATAGGAAGTTGAACAGGTACTGCATTGGCTTGGAGTCTTTTTCTGATGGAACTTACTGACCGATGAAAATCCGCACCAACTCGATCCATCTTGTTCATATATGCCAGGCGGGGGATTTTATAGCGGTCCGCCTGCCGCCAGACTGTCTCAGACTGGGGTTCAACTCCTGCAACAGCATCAAAAACAGTGATAGCTCCATCCAGCACCCGCAGCGACCTTTCTACTTCAGCTGTAAAGTCCACGTGGCCGGGCGTATCAATAATGTTAATAATAAAATCACGCCACTGACATGTTGTCGCTGCAGACATGATGGTTATGCCCCGCTCCTGTTCCTGAGCCATCCAGTCCATTGTTGCAGCACCATCATCTACTTCACCTATCTTATATACTTTGCCTGTATAAAAAAGGATGCGCTCTGTTGTGGTAGTTTTTCCTGCATCAATATGCGCCATAATTCCGATATTGCGTATTTTATCCAAGGAAACCTCACGTCCCATGCACTCATCCCTCCTTTCCGCGTATTATACATAGACCTACCAGCGATAGTGTGCAAAAGCCTTATTAGCCTCTGCCATTTTATGAGTGTCTTCTTTTTTCTTCACTGAGGCCCCTGTGTTATTGGCGGCATCCATTATTTCAGCAGCAAGCTTTTCCTGCATACTCTTGCCTGCCCTTGCCCTGGCATAGGAAACCAACCATCTGATTCCTAGTGTTAACCTGCGATCAGGCCGCACTTCGATGGGCACCTGATAGTTTGCCCCTCCTACACGCCTTGCTTTAACCTCCAGAACAGGCATGATATTCTTCATTGCCTGCTCAAAGACTTCCATGGGGTCTTTTTTGGTTTTCTCCTTAATTATGTCAAATGCCCCATAACAAATCTCTTCAGCCAGACTCTTTTTGCCATCCCACATAATCTGGTTTACCAACTTGGTGAAAACCTGACTTCCGTAAACGGGATCAGGTAACAACTCATGTTTACTAACATTACCTCGACGTGGCACTTGGATGATGACCTCCCTTCCAAGTTTTATGCTTTTGCTGTTTTAGGTTTCTTTGCACCATATTTAGAACGCCCACGATTTCTCCCCTGTACACCAGCAGTATCCAGAGAACCCCTGACAATATGATAACGCACACCAGGAATGTCCTTTACACGACCACCCCGTACAAGAACCACTGAGTGTTCCTGCAGGTTATGTCCGATACCAGGAATATAGGCGGTAACCTCGATCCCATTGGTAAGTCGAACTCTAGCTACTTTTCTCAGAGCAGAATTTGGCTTCTTCGGGGTTGTTGTATAAACCCTGGTACACACCCCACGCTTTTGGGGGGAGTTCTTCAAAGCCGGCGCATCTGATTTCTTTGTTGTTACCTTGCGACCCTTGCGAATCATCTGGTTCAATGTCGGCACATCAACCACCTCCTTTTCTCTGGTCATCCAGGCATTAGATACCCGGGAACCGGACTAATTCTATTTCAGAATTGAAGCTGATGCAGCTCCTACTTTGATGCCGCAAGCCTCACCCAATTCCCGCATCGAATCAACATAAATAACTTCTATACCCTTTTCCTGGCAGCTATTAAGCAAAGGCATTATTATGCGCTTCTCGGCATCTTTCGCTATAAATACAACCTGGGCTTGATCCTTATCCACAGCTTTCTGGGTCTGTTTAAGCCCTACAGTTTTTCTGGCTGTACTGAGCAACCGCTGCATTCTCCACTCCCTCCCTGTGAAACGGTGAAATGGAGCAGCTGAGGCAGTCATGAAAAACCACAGAGATGATTTTATCACCTAGACAAGAACCCTGTCAACTATTTGATAAAAATACTACTAATTTCATGAACAACTAACTCAAATTCAACCATCAGTAGCTGGATGACAGGGGTAGTTCGTAGATCATGACACAGCTGCCCTCGAATTTCAGTTAACCTGCTTTGAAACACAACATCAATCATTAATGAGTGCCTGTATCTGTAAGAGTACCTTCTTGTCCACTCACTGTTCTTTCAACATTGTCATCCAAAGCTTCTTCTGTTTCACCCTCAACTTCATCCGCAGTATTACTTTTTACCGCAATATTCCTATAGCGGGACATTCCAGTTCCTGCCGGTATAAGCTTACCAATAATCACATTTTCTTTCAGACCAAGCAGAGGATCCACTTTGCCCTTAATTGCTGCATCTGTCAGTACACGGGTGGTCTCCTGGAATGATGCCGCCGAAAGGAAAGAATCAGTAGCCAAGGACGCTTTAGTGATCCCCAGGATTACCGGTTTCGCTGTGGCGGGTTTCAATCCTTCAGCAATAATCTTCTCGTTTTCATTATGTAGTTCAAAGGAATCAATAAGACCACCAGGCAGCAGCTCGGTATCCCCTGGATCATCAATTTTCACTTTGCGCAGAATCTGCCGGATCATCACTTCAATGTGTTTATCATTGATATCCACACCCTGCATCCGATAAACACGCTGTACTTCCCGCAGCATGTAATCCTGCACAGCTGTTAATCCCTTGATCTGCAAAAGATCATGAGGATTAATGGACCCTTCTGTAATTTCCTGGCCAGCCTCTACATAATCCCCATCATGGACCTTAAGCCTTGAACCAAAGGGTACCTGATAATTGCGCTTCTCCCCATCTTCTCCCAGCAGTTCTACCTCACGCTTACCTTCATCATCATGAATCTTGACCACACCGTTAATTTCAGCAATAATGGCCTGCCCTTTGGGTTTGCGTGCCTCAAAAAGCTCTTCAACACGCGGGAGTCCCTGGGTGATATCCTCCCCAGCCACACCTCCGGTGTGAAAGGTGCGCATAGTCAACTGGGTACCGGGTTCACCGATGGATTGAGCTGCCATGATACCCACAGCCTCACCGATCTCCACAGTTTTTCCAGTAGCCATATTCATACCGTAGCATTTGCAGCAGGTGCCGTAGCGGGTCCTGCAGGTGAGTACGGATCTGATCTTCACCTTTTCGATTCCAGCCGTAATGATCCTCTTGGCAACATCTTCATTGATCTCGGTATTTTCCGGGACAATTACCTCTCCTGTTTCCGGGTGAATAACCGGACCCGAGGTCACCCTGCCGATAATCCTCTCCTCCAGGGTCTCGATTACATCATCCCCATCTTTGATAGCTTCTACTATAAAGCCTTCTGTAGTACCGCAGTCATTCTCCCGAACAATAACATCCTGGGCGACATCCACCAAACGCCTTGTCAAATAACCTGAGTCTGCAGTTCTCAGAGCTGTATCTGCTAACCCCTTACGAGCACCATGAGTGGAGATGAAGTACTCCAATACTGTTAAACCTTCTCTAAAGTTCGACCTAATAGGAAGGTCGATGATCTCCCCTGAGGGATCAGCCATTAGACCGCGCATACCGGCTAACTGCCTGATCTGCTGGATACTCCCTCTGGCCCCGGAGGTAGCCATCATATAGATGGGATTCAAGTGGTCTAGGTGAGCAAGCAGTGATTCTGTTACCTGATCAGTTGCTTTCTTCCAGACACTGGTCACTCTTTCATAACGCTCATCTTCAGTAATCAGCCCTCTGCTGTACTGCTGTTCCACCTTTTCAACTTCTGATTCGGCATCTGCAATAATTTTTGGCTTCTCCGGAGGAATAGTAACATCAGTTACCCCTACAGTGATTCCTGCTTTTGTGGCAAATTTAAAACCAAGCTTCTTGATACCGTCCAGCATCATCGCAGTTGCTTGAAAACCATTGGTGCTATAACACTTACCAATAATCTCTGCAACCATCTTTTTGTCCACAACTTCATTATAGAAACCCATATTTTCGGGCACTACCTGATTGAAAATCAGCCTACCCACAGTGGTTTCCAGCAACTCCCCATTGCGGCGCACCTTAATCTTCGCATGGAGATCCAAATAGCCGCTCTCATAGGCGAAGATGGCCTCCTCTGTATCACGGAAAACCATGCCCTCACCTTTCGCCCCATCAACTTCCAGGGTCAGATAGTAGCTTCCCAGCACCATATCCTGTGTCGGAGCCACAACAGGGCGCCCATCCTTTGGGTTTAAAAGGTTATGCGCTGACAGCATAAGTACGCGCGCCTCTGCCTGGGCCTCGGCAGAAAGGGGTACGTGCACCGCCATTTGGTCACCATCAAAGTCTGCATTATAACCTGTACAGACAAGGGGATGGATCTGAATAGCCCTTCCCTCAACCAGGATCGGTTCAAAGGCCTGGATGCCAAGTCTGTGCAGTGTAGGGGCGCGGTTTAACATAACGGGATGCTGTTTGATAACCTCTTCCAGCACATCCCAAACCTCAGGACGCGCCCGCTCAACCATGCGCTTGGCACTCTTGATATTGTGGGCAAAATCCCTCTCCACAAGACACTTCATCACAAAAGGCTTAAACAACTCTAAAGCCATTTCCTTGGGTAGGCCGCACTGATGCAGTTTCAAATTCGGGCCTACAACAATAACAGAACGTCCAGAGTAATCAACCCTTTTGCCCAGCAGGTTCTGGCGGAAACGGCCCTGTTTACCTTTAAGCATATCACTCAAAGACTTAAGTGCTCTGTTACCTGGACCTGTTACCGGTCGCCCACGCCTGCCATTATCAATTAACGCATCCACTGCCTCCTGCAGCATGCGTTTCTCATTGCGAACGATGATGTCAGGTGCTCCCAGGTCAAGCAGCCGTTTCAACCTGTTATTTCGGTTAATAACCCGTCGATACAAATCATTTAAATCAGAGGTCGCAAACCTGCCGCCGTCCAACTGCACCATAGGTCTGAGTTCAGGCGGAATTACTGGGATCACATCCAGGATCATCCACTCGGGTCTGTCCCCGGATTTGCGGAATGCCTCAACAACATCCAGCCTTCTGATGGCCCGCACTTTTCGCTGCCCTGTTGATTCACGCAGTTCTGTCCGCAGTTCTTCATTCAAACTTTCCAAGTCAATTTGTTCCAGCAGTTCTTTGATGGCCTCCGCTCCCATACCTGCCCGGAAACGGCTCCCGTACTGTTCCTTTAGTTCCCGATACTCAGATTCGCTCAAAAGTTGTTTTTTATTTAGATCAGGAACATCCCCCTGGTCAAGCACAATATATGAAACAAAATAGAGCACCTTTTCCAAAGTACGTGGAGACATATCCAAAATCAAACCCATCCGACTCGGTATTCCTTTAAAATACCAAATATGGGATACAGGGGCAGCCAGTTCAATATGCCCCATCCTCTCACGTCTAACTTTGGATTTAGTAACCTCAACCCCGCAGCGGTCACAGATAACACCTTTATAGCGTACGCGCTTATATTTGCCGCAGTGGCATTCCCAGTCCTTGGTGGGGCCAAAAATCCGCTCGCAGAACAGCCCGTCCCGCTCCGGTTTAAGGGTTCGGTAGTTGATCGTCTCCGGTTTTTTCACTTCCCCGCTAGACCACGACCTGATTTTTTCCGGGGAAGCAAGTCCGATCCGGATGCTCTCAAAATTGTTGTTACTGTTGGCAGTAGCATCAGACAAAGACAATCGCTCCTTTCTTAGACCTGAGCCTCAAGAAACCTATTCGTCTTCCTCATCAAGCGGTTCATCAAGGACGGAAACAGCCTCTTTATTACCTGTTGCCGGAAGGCGAATCCTTCTCTGTCTTTGAGAAATAACCTCTTCGTCTTCCACAGGCTCTTCCTCTTCCTTTATCTCACCATTTTCACCAGAATGATAGTTCTGTAATCCGATAAGCCCTAGAACTTCGTCATTAGCAGTCTCTTCAGACTCACTTGCTTCATCTACGATTTCATCCAGTGAGACATCTTCGTCATCATCATCTGAGTCAGCATTCTCCTCATCAAGGGGTGGTGCGGACCTTCTGGTCACTTTAGATATGGGTGCACTGCTGTCGTCAAGCTCCAACTCTCTGGCTGTCTCCCCAACATCATCCTCATCATCTTGAATCACAACTTCCTCATTTGCTTCTGAAAGAACACGCACATCCAGAGAAAGACTTTGGAGTTCTTTGATTAACACCTTAAAGGATTCGGGAACTCCCGGCTCTGGCACATTTTCCCCCTTGACAATTGCTTCATAGGTCTTAACTCTACCTACAACATCATCAGATTTGACTGTAAGAATCTCCTGCAGGGTATATGCTGCACCATAAGCCTCCAGTGCCCATACTTCCATCTCACCAAAACGCTGGCCTCCAAACTGCGCCTTTCCACCCAAAGGCTGTTGAGTAACGAGAGAGTAAGGACCTGTAGAACGAGCGTGGATCTTATCATCCACAAGGTGGGCCAATTTCAACATATAAATATATCCGACCGTAATCTCATTGTCATAAGGCTCCCCTGTGCGGCCATCATAAAGCACTGTCTTCCCATCCCTGGGCAATCCTGCCTTTTCCAGTGTATCCATAATATCATCTTCTACTGCACCATCATAAACAGGGGAAGCCGTATATATGCCCATTTTATGAGCTGCTCTCCCCAGGTGGCACTCCAGGACCTGCCCGATATTCATACGGGATGGAACACCCAGGGGATTAAGCACAATCTCCACAGGTGTGCCATCAGGCAGGAATGGCATATCCTCTTCAGGAAGAATGCGGGATATCACACCTTTATTTCCATGTCTTCCGGCCATCTTGTCTCCAACTGAGATCTTTCTTTTCTGTGCCACATAAACCCGCACCAGTTTATTAACACCCGGTGGTAGTTCATCCCCGTTCTCCCGGGAAAAGACCTTAACATCAACAACACGCCCTGATTCCCCATGAGGAATTCGCAGTGAAGTATCACGGACCTCCCGAGCCTTTTCCCCGAAAATGGCCCTGAGCAACCGTTCTTCTGCTGTTAATTCGGTCTCCCCTTTAGGGGTTACCTTACCCACCAGGATATCCCCAGGGCGCACCTCAGCACCAACCCGAATAATTCCCCGTTCATCGAGATCTTTTAATACTTCCTCCCCGACATTGGGAATATCCCGGGTGATCTCCTCAGGTCCCAGTTTAGTATCCCGGGCATCACACTCATATTCTTCAATATGAATAGAGGTAAAGAAATCATCCTTCACCAATTTCTCACTGATCAGAATAGCATCCTCGTAATTGTAACCCTCCCAGGGCATATAAGCCACCAGCACATTTCTGCCTAAAGCAAGCTCTCCTCCGTGTGTAGATGGTCCATCGGCAATCACCTGATCCGCCTTAACATGCTGTCCTTTTTTAACAATAGGCTTTTGGTTGATACAGGTAC
>CAZZEY010000047.1:0-8874 GCA_964653445.1 uncultured Syntrophaceticus sp.
CAGGGGAAAACCGATGAGGCAGTAGAGAAACTTCTAGCTGATGCTCTGGCACTGCAGGATGCAGGTATCTTTTCCCTGGTTTTAGAGTGTGTTCCGGCAGATGCGGCAGCAAAGATTACCGAAAATTTGAATATACCCACACTTTCCTGTGGTGCTGGGCCGCACTGTGATGGTCAGGTTATGGTTGTTCATGATATGCTGGGTTGCACAGACAAAAAGCCGCCCAAATTTGTGAAACAGTATGCCAATCTCCATGATATCGCACTGGAAGCTCTTATTACCTTTAAAAAAGAGGTCAAGGAAGGTATTTTCCCTAGTCCGGAACACTGCTACGGGAAAAAATAGGGGCCATAAGCTAAGAAAGGGGTTATAAAAATGGAGCTGATCAGAAGAGTCAAACAAATGCAGGAAATCTGTTTAAGACTGAAAAGAGAGGGAAAAACTATCGGTCTGGTTCCTACAATGGGTTATCTCCATGCAGGGCATCTGAGCCTTGCCCAAAGAGCTAGAGAGGATAATGACATTGTGGTGATGAGCAACTTTGTCAACCCACTGCAGTTTGGACCAAAAGAGGATTTTGCTACTTATCCCCGGGATTTGGAGCGGGATAATAAACTGGCTGCAGATGTGGGAGTGGATTATGTTTTTGCCCCATCAGGTGATGATATGTATCCGGAAGGTTACAGTTCTTTTGTAGAGGTAACCGGGGAAGTTACAGAAAAGATGTGCGGCAGATCCCGACCGGGCCATTTCAAGGGAGTAACAACAGTTGTTTGCAAACTCTTTCTCATTACCCAGGCCGACCGGGCCTACTTCGGGCAGAAGGATGCTCAGCAGGCCATTGTGGTGAGAAAGATGGCTGATGAGCTAAACCTGCCCATAGAAATTCTCACCTGTCCCATCATTCGGGAGGATGATGGATTGGCCTTGAGTTCCCGCAACACCTATTTATCCTCTGAAGAAAGAGAGCGGTCACTTGCTCTTCCCAAAGCTTTGCAAGCTGGTCAGGATCTGATCCTGCGGGGTGAGCGGAATCCAGGCAGGGTGAAAGAAGAGATCCTGCAGGTACTGGGATCGTATCCAGACATCAGGGTTGACTATGTAGAGGTGGTGGATGGGGATACACTGTCAGAATTGGCTGAGCTTAAAGGGCATGTGCTGTTGGCTGCTGCCGTATTTGTGGGAAAAACAAGGCTCATCGATAATATCGATCTGGAGTTAGGGCCATGTTCCGCTGCATGCTAAAAGCGAAGATCCATCGGGCAGTATTAACAGATGCCAATTTAAACTATATGGGGAGTATCACCATCGACCGCCACCTATTAGAGGCAGCTGATATCCTCCCCTATGAAAAGGTACAGGTGGTCAACAACAATAATGGCGCCAGATTTGAAACCTATGTCATTGAAGGGGAGCCAGGCTCGGGCCAGATCTGTTTGAATGGAGCTGCGGCACGCCTGGGCCAGCCGGGTGATATACTGATCATCCTCACTTATGTACAGGTAGAGGAGGAAAAGGTGCGGGAACATAAACCACGAGTGGTTTTTGTGGATGAGAAGAACAGGATAGTAGAGTAGAAGGTTGTGATCTGATTTTATATTTTACATTGTAGATTCAGATTAAAATCCCCGGCACATGCTGCCGGGGATTTTTTCTGACAGTTCTTAAGCATAAAATCTGATCGCTTTGTTGAACAGGGGTTTGCTGATCCCCTGTTTTAATGCTGCTTTGATGATTTTTTCCCCTAAATTATATTCGGTACAGGATGCTAGGGCGATCACAGGAGCAGTGGGGCGGGGGTTGATTTCCACAACATAGATCCCTGAAGGACCAACTACCAAATCAACACCACCAAGACCGCTTATCATTGCAGTCTGCCATGCCTTGATGGCTTGTGAAAAAATCTGTTCTCGCAAGGGATGTTTTATTCCTGCTGTTCCTCCGCAGTATTGGAAGGGCTTTCTGCCCCGAAATACCTGTGAATTGAGGCTCAGTGGATAAACATCTTTTCCTTCACCCAGTAAGGTTACACTTAGAGGATGTGTCAGATCTTGATATCGCTCTAGAACTTGCAAATTATATTGTCAAGTATGCCCGAGGGGAGCTAGAATATGGTCAAAAATAGGTCCATTAGCAGGGTGGATGTAGGGAGGGCAGCTCAAGCGGCTTGTCTGCTGGAGGCTTCCTCTCCCAAACCCGGCAATGTCAACCGCTACTTCGATTTTTCCGATACCACTTTGGAAGATTTCATGATGAGTGCAGTGATGATCGGACGTGCTATGCAAAGGGCACACCTCACTTCGGTAGGTAAAACGGTCCAACAAACTGTTCGGGACACCCGCAGCATGGTACCCAGAAACACTAATTTGGGGATAATACTGCTCTTTGCACCTCTGGCCAAAGCTGTTCATGAAGCAGGTGACCTGCGCAGTTCCATCCAAAATGTGCTGGGGGCACTGACAGTTGAGGATGCCAGAGATGTCTACAGGGCAATCCGTTTGGCGGCTCCCGGGGGTTTAGGAAAGGTATCAGTATATGATGTGGAAGACCATGTTGATATAACACTGTTGGAATCAATGAACCTGGCACAGGATAGGGATGCGGTGGCCAAAGAATATGTGACCAATTTTGCCATTACATTCGAATTGGCCTGTCCTTCACTGGAGACCTTTTTGAAAGAAGGATATGATTTCCCTGCTGCTGTTGTTCAATTATATTTGACCATCCTGGCTGAGGTGCCAGATACATTGATTGCCAGAAAAAGGGGTTTTCAGGTGGCATTGGGTGTATCCCACAGAGCTGCAATGGTGTTAAAAGCAGGGGGGATCTCATCTCCTGCTGGAAGGGAAGAGCTCAAAAAATTTGATGGCACTCTCAGATCCCAGGAGAATACCCTTAATCCAGGTACAACCGCGGATCTAACCGCTGCAGCGATCTTCACATATTTGCTGCAGAATGGTTTGAATATTTGGCACAAGGTAAGGAAATAAAATGAGGAGGATTACCTATGGGCAGGGATGAACTGAGAATTCTTTTAGAATCCCTATTAGCTGGAAAAATAACGATTGAACAAACGGTGGAACAGTTGGCACAACTGCCATATGAGAATCTGGGTTTTGCTCGTTTGGATCATCACCGGGAGCTGCGCACTGGTTTCCCGGAGGTAGTGTTCTGCCAGGGGAAAACTGTGGAACAAGTTGCAGAGATTTTTGAAAGACTCACTGCCAAGTCGAAAACAGTTCTGGGAACCCGGGCAAGAAAGGAAGCCTTTGATGCTGTGAAGGAGAGGTGCCCGAATGCGGTTTACCACCAACTTGCCCGCTGTATTGTTGTACCTGATGAAGGTGCATCTGAGCCCAAAGGTGATGTATTGGTGGTCAGCGCTGGAACTGCTGATATGCCAGTGGCAGAAGAGGCTGCAGTATCAGCAGAGGCTATGGGTTTGAAAGTAACAAGGCTGTATGATGTGGGAGTGGCAGGGATCCATCGGTTGCTGGAGCAATCCCGCTTAATGCAAGAAGCTTCTGTGGTGATTGTAGTAGCAGGGATGGAGGGCGCACTGGCCAGTGTTGTTGGCGGTCTGACCAGAAGGCCGGTTATTGCAGTACCTACAAGTATTGGTTATGGTGCAAATTTCGGAGGTTTATCTGCACTTTTGGCTATGCTCAACAGCTGTGCTTCAGGGGTTGGTGTAGTCAATATAGACAACGGGTTTGGTGCTGCATCGCTGGCCTATGCCATTGTTGATACAGGAAGGGGATAATTATGAGGATACTGTATCTTGATTGTTTTGCGGGAATTGCTGGAGATATGCTGATGGGGGCATTATTGGATGCGGGTGCTGATCTTGACCTGATCAAACAGGGTCTTGCCAGTCTGCCTATTGATGGCTATACTTTAGAAACTAAGAAAGGTGAGAGCTACGGTATTGCTGCCACTTATGTTCATATCAAAAATACAGAACAGCAGCCGCACCGTCACCTGCAGGATATTCTAGCAATGATCGAACAGGGTGAATTAGCTGCCGGTGTAAAGGAAAATGCCCGCAGATTGTTCAGACGGCTGGCTGAAGCAGAAGCCAGGGTACATGGCACTACCCCTGAACACATTCATTTCCATGAGGTTGGAGCTATTGATTCCATCTGTGATATAATAGGGTGTTTAATTGCTATAGACAGTCTGCAGGTGGAAAAAGTTATCTGTTCACCACTGCCGCTTAGTTCAGGAACTATCCGTTGTGAGCACGGTCTGATCCCTGTTCCTGCGCCTGCAACCCTGGAGCTGATCAAAGGAGTCCCTACACGACAGACCAATATTGAGGGGGAACTGGTGACACCGACCGGAGCTGTGCTGGCTGTAGCACTTGCAGATTCATTTTCCTCCTTACCGGGAATGACAGTGGAAAAGATAGGGTACGGTATGGGCACCAGGGACTTCGGCTTCCCCAATGTGCTGCGAGCGGTTATCGGTGAGATAGAAGAATTTGAAGGATGTAGTCTGGGAAGCACTGATGAAATTATGGTTTTGGAATGCAGTATCGATGATCTGAATCCTGAGATCTATCCATATCTGATCGAACAACTTCTGGCTGCTGGAGCGCCTGATGCCTTTTTATCACAGATCATTATGAAGGGCGGCAGACCTGGTGTGCTGTTAACGGTATTAGCACACCAAGAAAACTGGTCACAGCTGGCGAAAATTATTTTTGAAGAAACATCAACACTGGGTTTCCGCATGCGCAGTGATTCGAGGTGTGTACTGCTGCGGGAAACAGCCAAAGTGAACACTCCCTTTGGGGAGATTACAGTGAAGTTAAGCAGGCTCTCCAGAGATGAAGCACCTGTGCAGATTGCACCTGAATACCGAGACTGCTGTGCAGCTGCCAAACAGTTTGGAGTTCCTCTGAAAAAAGTGTACAATGAGGCACTGGCTGCTGCTGTAGATATAGTGAAAAAACTATAACCATACATTGAAGGAGAGATTGTCTTTGTTTGACACAGAAAAGATTGAGGCTGCAGTGAGAATGATTTTGGAGGGGATAGGGGAGGACCCAGAACGAGAAGGCTTAAAGGATACACCAGCTCGGGTCGCCCGCATGTTCAAAGAGATCTGTTGTGGTCTGGAAAGCAACCCTGAAAGGCATCTAGAAACATATTTTACAGAACAGCATGATGAAATGGTGCTGGTGAAAAATATTCCTGTTTACTCTATGTGTGAACATCATCTGGTTCCCTTTTTTGGACAGGCTCATGTGGCTTATATTCCCCATGAGGGGAGACTGCTGGGGCTCTCCAAACTGGCCCGTATTGTTGATGAGTATGCCAAAAGGCCGCAGCTTCAAGAAAGGCTCACCTCCCAGGTCGCTAATTCCATTATGGATAGGGCTAAACCAAGGGGGGTGCTGGTGGTGATTGAGGCCGAACACATGTGTATGACCATGAGAGGTGTGCGCAAACCTGGCTCAAAAACCATCACATCAGCTGTAAGGGGAGTGTTTGAAAGCAGCACCACAAGGGCTGAAGCCTTTTCTCTAATTCGTGGTTAAAAGATGTTGTTAGCTGGCAGGTGAGAGAATTATGCAGTTGCTGGTGAGTGTAGTTGATGTAAATGAGGCAGAAAAGGCTGCATCATCTGGTGCAGAAATCCTGGATCTTAAAAACTCTGAAGAGGGATCCCTTGGTGCAGCCCATCCTGCATTAATATATGAGGTGTGTCACAGATATGGTCGTAATCTCCCGGTGAGTGCTGCTATCGGAGATTTTCCATACCTGCCGAATACAGCCGCTTTAGCTGGTTTATGTGCTGCAGAAATGGGAGCTGATTATATCAAGGTAGGGCTGCTGGGGCCAAAATCAGAGGATCAGGTTTTGTGTATGCTGACCAGTATCCAGAATGCCCTAACTTACAGTAAGCTTAGAACAAAACCTAAACTGATTGCTGCCTGTTATGCGGACTACCATGAGGCAGGTACAATCAATCCCATCAACCTGCCGCGGCTGGCCAATACTGCTTATATTGCAGGCTGTATGATCGATACCCTTAGTAAAAATGGGAAGTGCTTATTCGACTATATGGAAATAAGCGAGATTATTGCTTTTATTAAGGAGTGTAAGAAATACAATCTGTTGTCTGCATTAGCAGGTTCATTGAAACAGTGCCATCTTGAACTGCTGAAAGAACTGAACCCGGATATCATCGGAGTGCGGGGTGCTGTTTGCCGGGATGGTGTTCGTACAGGGGCAATTGACCAGCAGAAGATCGCTGAATTTATGAAGTAGGCAGCTCTATAATTTCCAACAATTTATTCAGTTTTAAGCTGTAAACAAGAGTTTTCTATAAGTTCGAGGAGCAGGGTCGCAGTAAGTTGCTGACGCTGGAGAGGAGGAAATGTTGTGGACAGAAATTATGCAGATGAGCAGCAGCTGAATGATCTACTGAAACAATATGAGCAGTCAGACAGCCTGATTTCTGTATTGCAAAAGGTCCAGGAGATATATGGCTATCTGCCATTTTCGGCTATGAGGCAAATCGCTCACAGGACAGGTATCAAGCCCGCTAGGATTTACGGAGTGGCCACTTTTTATACACAGTTTCGTTTAACCCCTATAGGAAAATATAATATCATGCTTTGCAGTGGTACAGCATGCCATGTTAATGGCTCCAACAAACTGGAGGATGCACTTAGTGAAGAGTTGGGGATCAAAACTGGGGAAACCACTAAGGATCAGCTGTTTACCCTCAGCACTGCTGCCTGCCTGGGATGCTGCAGTTTAGCTCCTGTAATGATGATCAATGACCAGGTTTACGGGCATTTGACACCCAAAAAGGCATGTCAGATTATTAGAGATCTGGCAGAACAAGAAGCATGTGTCAGGGCAGGTGAGGCAGAATGAGGATCAGGATCGGATTAGGCAGCTGCGGTATAGCTGCGGGTGCTCTGGGGATATTTGATGCAGCAAAGGATGAAATTGCTGCTCGGGGGTTGGAGGTTGAACTGCAGCAGACCGGTTGTATCGGTATGTGCCACAATGAACCACTGTTGGATGTTATTGAAGACAGTGGCGCTGTTTATACATATGGCCATGTGACCCCGGATCTGGTCACCAGAATCCTTGATCAGCATATCTGTGCCGGAAAACCGGTTGAAGATGCCCTGGTGGGGACTAGCCAAAAGCCCAATGATTTTTTGGTTGGCCAGGTCAGAATAGCACTGCGCAACTGTGGTGTAATCGATCCGGAGAGTTTTGAAGATTATGTTAATACAGGTGGTTATGATGCCCTGCACAAAGCGGTGGTTTCAATGACCCCAGAACAGGTAATTGAGGAAATAAAAACATCGGGGTTGCGTGGTCGTGGTGGCGCAGGTTTCCCCACCTGGTTCAAATGGCAGGCCGCCCGCCGGGCAGAAGGTGATCTAAAATACATCATCTGCAACGCGGATGAGGGAGACCCGGGTGCTTTTATGGACCGCAGCCTTTTAGAAGGGGATCCCCACTGTGTGCTGGAAGGGATGATTATTGCCGGTTATGCTGTTGGGGCACAGCACGGAGTAGTATATGTACGGGCTGAATATCCGCTGGCAATCCGCCGCTTGGAATTAGCACTGAAACAAGCCCGGCAGCATGGTATGCTGGGTTCTTGTATTTTCGGATCAGATTTTTCCTTTGATATTTGTATTAAACAGGGTGCTGGCGCTTTTGTGTGTGGTGAAGAAACCGCACTGATTGCTTCTTTGGAGGGTGAGCGCGGTATGCCCAGGCTTAAGCCCCCATATCCTGCACAGTCAGGTTATCAAGGGATGCCCACCAATATCAACAATGTGGAGACCTTTGCCAATGCTGCCTGGATAGTGCGCAATGGAGGAGAGGAATTTGCTTCTCTGGGCACTGAAAAGAGCAAAGGGACCAAGGTTTTCGCATTGGCAGGAAAGGTTAAGAGAGGTGGGCTAGTGGAGGTACCCATGGGGGTCACCCTGAGAGAAGTTATTTTCCGCTTAGGTGGCGGTGTTAAGAATGACCGCAGTTTCAAGGCTGTCCAACTGGGAGGCCCATCTGGAGGGTGCATCTCTGAGGAACTGCTGGATACCCCTGTAGATCATGACTCAATTATGGAAACCGGGGCGATTATGGGTTCTGGCGGTATGGTGGTTATGGATGAAACCACATGTATGGTAGATATTGCCCGCTATTTTCTGGATTTTACTCAAAAAGAATCCTGCGGCAAGTGTGTTCAGTGCCGGATTGGAACTAAACGGATGTTGGAGATTTTGGAGAGGATCTGTGATGGGAAGGGTCGAGCCGGGGATATCGAACTGCTGGAGGAACTGGCTGCTCAGATAAAAGCCGGGTCCTTATGTGGGCTGGGGCAGAGCGCTCCTAACCCGGTTTTGACAACTCTGCGCTATTTTCGACATGAGTATGAAGCTCATATCGATGAAAAGAAGTGCTCTGCTCACCGATGCGCCAGTTTGATTACTTACAGGATCGATCCCAAGCGGTGTGCCGGGTGTGGTTCCTGTGCCAGGAAGTGCCCTGTAAACTGTATTTCTGGGGAGAAAAAGAAACCGCATGTCATTGACCAGAGCAGCTGTATTAAATGTGGTACATGTTTAGAAACATGTCCTGACAAATACCAAGCTGTGGTTGTGGATTGAGGGAGGTAAAAATGACTGCACTAAATTTAATCATAGATGGTCGCAAGGTCACAGGCCAGCCTGGTCAGACAATACTTGAAGTTGCCAGAGAATATGGCATTGAGATCCCCACATTATGCTATGACGAACACTTGGAATCCTACGGCGGCTGTGGGTTATGTGTGGTGGAGATCAAAGGAAGTTCTAAGTTATTCAGAGCATGTGCCACAGAGATCGCAGAG
>CAZZEY010000048.1:0-8870 GCA_964653445.1 uncultured Syntrophaceticus sp.
CGATACCAAAGGTTTCTCTGATGGTTCCCGGAGCTGCTTTTTTCGGATCAGTTGCACCCATCATCCCTCTTACTAAACTGATGCAGTCCTTCCCCTCCAAAACCATAGCTGCAACAGGCGAGGATGTAATATATTTAACTAAACCCTCAAAAAAGGGTTTGCCCTTGTGTTCACCATAGTGTCTGGCTGCCAGTTCAGGTGTGATTTGCAGCATCTTCAAGCCTACTATTTTCAACCCCTTCTGCTCAAACCTCTTGATAATTTCACCGATAATCCCCCGCTGAACACCATCTGGCTTAACCATAACAAAGGTACGCTCCACTAAAACTTGCCCCTTTCATAAATATTACTGTATTTCCAATTATATCACTTTATTGTTGTTGTTTATGCATGAACATGCAGCTGAACCAAATACAGACAAAAAGAGGAGCATAAAGCTCCCAAATAAAAAAGGGAGCATTAAGCTCCCTGCATAAGTGACTCAAATTCGCTGGCTTCTATAGTTTCCTTCTCCATCAAGGTAGTAGCGACCAGATGTAATTTATGTATATTACTCTCCAGAATTTCCTTTGCTTTGTGGTAACAGTGTTCAATAATGCGCCGGGCCTCTTTATCAATGGAAAAGGCGATCTCTTCACTGTAATTCCTGTCCCGGGAAATATCCCGTCCCAGAAAAATCTGTTCCTGTGGTTTGCCAAATGTCAGCGGCCCTAAATCTTCGGACATCCCGTACTCGGTAATCATTTTGCGCACAAGTGTTGTTGCTCGTTCCAGGTCATTTTGTGCCCCTGTGCTGATATCCTTGAGTACCAGGTCCTCTGATACTCGCCCTCCCAGAAGAGTAGTTATCTCATCCAGCAGACGTGACTTGGTAAGATAATGACGGTCCTCAGTGGGCAGCATCAGGGTATAACCACCTGCTCTACCCCTGGGAATAATAGAGATCTTGTGAACAGGGTCCGTATTGGGGAGCATACTTCCTACAACCGCATGCCCTGCCTCATGATAGGCCACCAATCTCTTTTCTTCCTCACTCATTACCCTGGACTTTTTCTCAGGACCTGCAATAACCCTTTCTACCGCGTCCTCCAGATCCATCATACTGATTTTTTTTCTTCCCCGCCGGGCAGCAAGAAGTGCCGCTTCGTTGACCATATTAGCCAGGTCCGCTCCAGTGAAACCAGGTGTGCGCCGTGCCAGTACATCTATGTCAACACCCTCTTCCAGCTTTTTACCGCGGATATGCACCTCAATAATATCTTTTCTTCCTTCCAGGTCAGGGCTGTCCACGACAACCTGGCGGTCAAACCGTCCTGGACGCAGCAGAGCCGGGTCTAAGATATCCGGGCGGTTGGTGGCTGCGATGATAATAATCCCTTCATTGGCATCAAATCCGTCCATTTCAACCAACAACTGATTAAGGGTTTGCTCCCTTTCATCATGACCGCCTCCAAGCCCTGCTCCACGGTGTCTTCCCACCGCATCAATTTCATCCACAAACACAATACAGGGGGCATTCTTTTTGGCCTGGTCAAAGAGATCCCTCACCCGGGCAGCACCGACTCCCACAAACATCTCTACAAAATCAGAACCACTGATGCTGAAGAACGGGACACCGGCTTCACCTGCCACTGCTTTTGCCAATAGTGTTTTACCGGTGCCTGGAGGCCCATAAAGAAGTACCCCTTTGGGAATCCTGGCGCCAATATCATTATAGCGCTTGGGCTCTTTAAGAAACTCCACAACCTCTTCAAGTTCCTCTTTGGCCTCATCCACACCTGCCACATCGTTGAAGGTTATCTTCTGTTTCTCTGGATCCAGCATCTTGGCCCTGGTCTTGCTGAACTGCATCACCTTATTACCGCTCCCCTGGGTTTGCTGCAGCATAAAAAAAAGGAAACCTCCAATGAGCAGCACTGGCAGAAGGGTAGATAAAACCCCTGCCCACCATGGGGCACCCTCACTTGGTTGATATGTCACAGCCACACCCTTTTCCTGTAGCTGGCTGTGCAGACTTTGATCAGAAGCTGGGGCAAAAAGAGTAAATTTTTCACCCTTCTTAGTCTCACCCTCGATCTGATAATTATCATCACCTACTGACTGCAAGGTGACACTATCTATCTGCCCATCAGCCAATCTTTCACTAAAGTATGAATAAGTCCACTCAGCAGGCTTGGTATCCTGGGGCATGGTCATCTTCAAGCCCATCGCCACTACAACCAGCATAATCAGATAGATCGATATGTTCCTAAATAAATGATTATTCTTCACCATCATCCTCCTTCTCTGTAATTCACTATATACACTTTAATAAATCCGCATCAGACCCCATCTGATGCCTGATGAATTCAACCTAAGCCCGTCATTACGCATCAGCTCTTCAGCTGTTGACTAAAAATAGCCTTCAGCAGAAGGACCCGTCTTGTCATTGGTGTCACTGGGGCTGCCGACCCCCTTTTATATCCTACCACCCAGCAGATCTCCCCATCTGCTTCTACCAGAGGCACAAAATCCCGTTTGTTAGGGGGAATCTTCAGTTCACCGAACAACTTCTTTAACTTTTTTGTGCCTTTCATGCCAAAGGGACTTATCCTGTCCCCCTTTCGGCGTGTACGAACACATAAGGGTAGTTTTATTTTATCATAATCAAAGCATACCTGGTAGTTCTGCGGTTGAAAATCAAAGGCTCCCTGGTAAGGTTTGATCTCAGCATTGATGGTAACACCTAATTCCGGGATTATTGTTTCACCAGGGATCATTAATTCTCGCTTTATCTCCTGCTGTAATGTTATCGGCTGCTCCGGACCATGAGCAGTTCTGACCGTAAATGAGTCACTACCTTTGAGCAGTCTATTGCCATGGGGCAGGTGCAGCTCCCCTCCTGTCCGAGACTCCTTCAAAAAAAAGATACAGTTGTCATAATGCTGGTACCCAATATCTTTCAACCCGGCACCGGATTTTTTTATCAACAGCCGCAGCAGGCGGCGCTGGACAGCCAGGGGTAGAGAAAAAAATTCTGCCAGGGGAATCTGCAGCTCCCCACCCCGGCTTTTCCGCCCCAGTTTTTTAAGCATGGTTCGCGCCAGGCATCCCAAAAATTCTTCTTCCTCTGATATAATTTCAGCCAATTGGAGTACAGCCCGATCCACCTGAGGGTTGAAAAAACGGCGCAGATAAGGCAGCAGTTCCACCCGAATGCGGTTGCGCATATATTCGGTGCTCAGGTTTGTTGCATCTGTGCGCCAATCTAGCCCCTGTTCTCTTAAATACTCTTCGATCTCCTCTCTGGTAACCCCAAGCAGAGGCCTGATAATATCTCTATTCTGCACCGGGATTCCGGAAATACCCACTGGACCAGTGCCCCGCAGGAAATGAAAAATAACTGTTTCCACTTGGTCCCCGGCATGATGGCCTACAGCAATTCTCTTGGCACCAACCATTTGGGCAACATGTCTTAAAAACTGGTAGCGCGCCCTTCTTCCAGCATCCTCAATACTCAGCTTATAGAGCCGGGAAAGGCGGGCAACACGAGCATAGCCCACAACCACCGGAATCCCTAAAGAACCGGCAAATTTTTGTACAAAAGCGGCGTCTTCCCCAGCCTCTTCCCGCAGCAGGTGGTTTAGATGCGCCGCATACAGATTTAAAGAGTATTTTGGAGCCAGGTCATTTAATACTGTCAGTAGAGCAACAGAATCTGCCCCTCCTGATACACCGACAACAATCCGCATACCAGGGGCAACCAGGCTCTTTTTGTTGATCAACTGCTCCACCTTTTCGGTAAAAGTGGGCATCAATCCCTCACTCCAGTTCCCGCTCCTGTTGAAAACACGCTACCAGGACCGTCATATCATCTCTATTCTTAAAACCTGCTGTCTTCAGTGCATACTTTAACAGCACATCTGCAATCACCTGGGCATCATCCAAAGACAGTTCCTGCAGATATGTATAGATCCAATCATCTGGGGCATTACCCCCAAAGTTCGCCTCTGTAACACCATCGGTTGCCATAATGAGGATATCCCCAGGCTTAATCTCCCTTGCCAGAACCTGTGCCTCTACTTCATCTAAAATCCCTGCAGGCCAACAGGTGGACCTGATAACCTCAACAACTCCTCCTCTTATTAAATAACTGGGAGGAGCCCCTACCTTCAAAAACTCAACTGTACCTGCATTGAGATCAGCGAGAGCGGTATCAATGGTGGCCGCACTTTCTTCTCCACCCCGCAAGTAGAGGGCTGTGTTCACAATTCCAGCAGCATTCTCCGGATGGACACCACTCTCCAGTAATTGTTCGATTAATTTCACGACAATCCTGCTTTCTCTGGCAGCATTCACTCCAGCACCCATACCATCACTTACAGTTAACAAAATGCGGCGCTCTTTGAGGTGTGTTACACACATACTGTCCCCACAAAGAGTTTCACCAGGTTTTGCCCTTTGAGCAAAACCTATTGCCACATGGATCGGTTCATTTGGAAAGAGATCCTGCTGGTCTCTGCTTGGGTAGAAAGGCAGGTACCTCCAGGAGAGCAGATAAACCACCACTGCGATCAAGCTGGACATAAAATGCCCCTGCAGATCATGATACTGGCTGTAACTACCGGAAAACAGCAGAACCGATACAAAAAAACCCAGGACTACCCCCGGTGTTCCCCAGTTTGTCAGCAACCCTGATAAAAACCCGGTTGCTGCAAAAAAGCCTGTCCGCGGTAGAGCCACAGCAAGGTTTCCGGAAAGCATCCCCAAAACAACACCAGCACCTGCGGCAAAACCGCTTCCCCAACCACCTGCTGCCACCAGCAGCACACTCCTGCTCATTATTTCCCCGATTTCTGCGGGTCCAACCCGTACATCACCTAATCCGCAGTATACAAGAACAAAAACCAAAATAAAAAAAAGCCCTTTTTGTTTCTTATAGTCGCAAAAAAGGTAGTATAAAGGAATCGTAAATACACCCGCAAGAAGCGATTCACTGAGCAGGCCTGGGAAAAAACCGGCTTTTCCTCCTGTGATCAGCAAATAGGCATATTTTATACCAAAATTGATACCCCCCGCCATAAGTGCTGCAAGATACCACTGTTCTTCCAGCTGTTTCTTTAATTTATGGGCAGTGAATATCACTGCAAGTACAACCAAATAATCAACCAGAACTGTTAGGTCAGCAAAAACAGGCGGTCTGGATGCAATCCCAACAAAAAGCCCTATCAGGAGCGGCCAAAATAATTTTCCGCAGCAAACCGTTCCTGTTACAGCCAGAGGAACTGCAAAGGGAGCTAATCCCCCTAATACTCCTCTCCCGCCGGCTAAACCCATCAGAAATAAACAAACAGGCCAAACCGGTTCAGTTTTTAATATCTGCCTGACTACGGCAAAGTGCCGCAGTTTGCTGAGAACTACAGCCATATCGTTACCTTCCTGCCAAATATTGCTATCAATCCTATACATTATAAGCTACATCTCCTGCAAAATTTGGTGTTTTCCTGCAGGAAGGCAAACGACATTATATAAGTAAAAACCCCACCTGTTAATGGTGGGGAAATATTTGGTGACCCGTAGGGGATTCGAACCCCTGTTACCGGCGTGAAAGGCCGGTGTCTTAGACCACTTGACCAACGGGCCCCATATGGTAGCGGCGGCTGGATTCGAACCAGCGACACTACGGGTATGAACCGTATGCTCTAACCATCTGAGCTACGCCGCCGAACATTTGGTAGCGGGGGCTGGATTCGAACCAGCGACCTTCGGGTTATGAGCCCGACGAGCTGACCGCTGCTCCACCCCGCATCGACAAATAACATTATGCCTGATCATTCGCTATCTGTCAAGAGGGTGAACTCATCGACTTTCTGATAATTTTTTCTTTATGCTGACCTGTTCTTCAATCCACCGGATCCAGGGTTCAAATCCCTCATTGAGACGAGCAGACACCCTGAAAATTTTAAGCTCATGATTGATCAATTTCAGGTCATTTTCCAATAGATCGATATCACAATCAGTATATGGGAGGAGATCGATCTTATTGATCAAAACCACCCGGGACTCCCTGAACACTAACGGGTATTTTACAGGTTTGTCATTACCCTCGGCAACACTTAAAACCGCAGCTCGGGCATCCTCTCCTAGGTCAAACTCCGCAGGACAGACCAAATTCCCCACATTCTCCACGATCAGGAGATCCAGTTCACTCAGGTCGAAATCATCAAGGGCAGGCTGTACCATCCTAGCATCCAGGTGGCATGCTCCACCGGTATTGATTTGAACCACCGGTATTCCGAATTTTTCAATCCGCTCTGCATCCCTGGTGGTATAGATATCCCCCTCAATGATCCCGATTTTTAGACGGCTGGAAAGCTTTTCAATGGTTTGCTCTAAGATGCTTGTTTTCCCAGAACCCGGAGAGCTCATCAAATTAAGCACAAAAAGACCCTTTTTATCAAAGAGCTCCCTGTTTTCTTTAGCAACCTCATCATTATGCTGCAGCACAGGTGCTGCCATGCGCACTTTAACCATTTTCACTAATCTCCTTCATAATAGTCAATATAAAGCTCTCTCCCTGAAGCCACTCGTACATTGGGACTGGAGCAGGATGGGCAGACAAAGGCAAAATCATCGACACCAAAGTTGTGGTGGCAGTCCCTGCACTCCCCACGCACCGGCTCCTTCCGTATCTTTAAAACCGCGTCTTGAAAAAGCTCCTCATCTTTAAAGGTCTCAAAGGCAAACTGCAGAGCATCAGGCACCGCCATGGTCATATCCCCTACTACCAGCAGCACTTTGGATATTTTCTTGATATTGTTTTCAGCAGCGCTTTTGCGCAGCTGATCAACAACCCCCATCATCAGTGACAGTTCATGCATCAGACCCCACCATTTTCTTGTTAAATATCTTCTTTTTGTTCATTTTAAGCCAATTCTCTCTCCGTGGCAAGGGCGTGGCACGGGGACGTTTCGTTTGCCACCATTCCTCGCAGCAGAACCGTTCCTATCCGATCTGCCTAAGCGGTGGAGAGCATCTTCTCTGCCTCCTCCAATACCTTATCACAAACAGCCGGTACAGCTGCGGCTACCTGTGGTGATAAGCCCTCATAATAAGCCTCTTCTGTTAGGATTTCAATACCTATGATCCGCAGTTCAGCAGGAAGACTGCCGAGTTTACGGGCCATTTCTATGGCATCGACCACATTAAAACCGTGCAGGCAGAGAGGCAGCATATCCCGCGGCGGCAGGGCTGCCCCATCAAATTGATGAATAGTTCCTGGGTCAGAACCGCTCATCACAGCATCAACAATGATTACCTTCTCTGTTTCCTCCCAGAGATCAAGCAGATTGAGGCCGGGTGTCCCGGCCTCAATCACTTGAACCCCATCTGGTAGATTAAGTTCCTTCAATCTCCATGCTGCATGTAGACCTACCGCATCATCTGAGGAGTAGAGGTTGCCGCAGCAAATTATAAGCAGATCTGGTTTCATTTAGCCCTCCCGGCGTAAATTGACCTTGATGGAATGGGTTGCACAGGACTGACAGGGGTCATAGTTTCTGATCATCATTTCACACTTCAAAGTCAAATCTTCATCAGACAGATCCAGCAGTTTTGGTACAAAGCATTCGAAGTCTTTTTCCAGATTATAGACATTTCTTGAAGTTGGAGCTACAATATCCCATGCCTGGCAAACACCATCTTTATCAATTCTGCCACCGTGGCAGCAAATACCACGTGCTGCCTCAGTTACCGCATAGCCCTCTCCTGCTTTGATCTTATACTTGGGTTTCTCATAGACAGGTTCCCCGATCTCATCGATCAAAGCAATTAATGTATCAATGGCATGGACGATCTCCAGGGTCCTGGCAATAATGCTGTGGAACGGGTTAAAGCTCGGGGCATTAAACCCAACTTCCTTGGCAATTGCCCTGGCATCCTCAGATAGCTGTTCAAAGTTATTGTTGACCCGGGCAAGTGGTCCTACTAAGAATGAATCCCGTCCTTTTACCACTGCATGCTTACAGTTACAGCCAGGAACATGCTTTTCGAGCAGCCACTCCGGATACTCCCAATCAGGCACATCAAGGCCCTCAGTGGAAACAAGCCGTCCGCCATTGATGGGGTATTTGCCTTCATCCCGGAGAGACACATGTTCACACTTCCGAACCAGCTCTGGGTATGGATCCTCAGCAACAACTTTGGCAGCCAGCCTCACTGAAGCCAGAGCAAAATCCTTGGCTTCTTTTAGGCGCTCCTGCAGTTTCTTGAGCTCAGAACCCGAAGGAACAGCTGTAAAGCCTCCTACCACAGAGGTCCGGTTCTGGATTTCATTCCCCTGGATTAGAACACTGATGTCATTGGCCAATCTTTTCAGTGACAATGCCTGTTTGACCACAGGCAGCAGTTCATCATTGCCGGCCATTGCCAAAACACTCTCATAGCCGAAATAATCAGGTGCTGCCAGACAGTAGACATGCAAGGTATGGCTCTGCAGCCAGTCTCCGTAATGCAGCAGTTCCCTTAATAGTTCAGTCTGTCTGCTGACCTTAACACCCATTGCCCTCTCTACTGCTTTCACTGCAGCCAAATGGTGAGCATGGGGGCAGATACCGCAGATCCGCTGCACCATTTCAGGGACCTCCTCATATTTTCTCCCGACCAAGAAGGCCTCGAAGAACCTGGGGGGCTCCCAAACTTCCCAGCGGGCTTTTTTGAGCTCACCATTGGGGCCGATTATGATATCAATGGCACCATCGCCTTCTGTCCGAGCTATATAGTCAACAAATATTCTCCTATCGCTCATACTGCCTCAGCTCCTTTGCTAAACTCCGGTGTGTTCCCTGCATACTTGCGGAACTTGCGCACCACATCATCCCTGGAAAGACCAA